>JAAZHN010000028.1 GCA_012510695.1 Mollicutes bacterium | reverse complement strand
ATAACAACTATTTTAAAATTGTTTGGACTCAAGACAACATAGTTGATGAGCTTGTTAAAATTATGGAACTTTTAAATATTAAAAAGATAATCGAAGAAGAAATAAATAAAGTTAGAGAAAAACTTTTAGAAATAAATGGTCAAGAGAGGTAGCAGATGGATTTAATAGAATTATATGAAAAAATAAAAAATCCACTTGATGCCCAAAAGTAATTGAAAAATTAATTGATGTTTATGCAAGCGGTTCAGGAGTGTTTTATTCTCGATTAACTAGCACTGTTAAAAAAAGATTTTTGAGAGGAGAATATTTTTCTGAGGATTATGATCGATTCTATGCGCTGATGTTTAATAATTGGAAGAATAGTGTTTTAACTATGACCCAGAAAGAATTCGGTGAATTATACAAAAATGGTCGCTATGGTGCTGATTTTATTAAGATGAGAGAATATCTGAAAAAAATTCCTGATCTTAAGACGAAAAAAGATGCTGATGCAATATTGTCAGGTACATATGATGATAAAGAACTAGAAGCCGCAATTAGTAAATATAAGTGGAATTGCATAGATGAACACAGTAGTTGGGTTCATGTGCGTTCAAAATATGTTACTGCCAAAAAACACAAAACTCCAAAAATAGAACATCGCTTATACTTAAATACAGAGTCTGTTGATGCTTATAAAATGATTACATATTTTGTTGAAAAATGTAATAAATATAGCATGCCATATTACTTTAAATTTGATGAGTTTGGTAATCGGGATGATAATATAATAATCTACTCATCTACAGCAGATTTAACAAAATATATTGAAATTTTAAAAGAAATTGAAATGGAACATCCAGAGTTAATTGCAAGAGCAAAAGATCCACCTATTCTGACTGGAAAAATTGAACGTTGGATTGGTTATGGTTCTGAGCCAACTGAAGGACCAAATGGCGAATTACGCTCATTTAATGGTGTTAGAGCAAAGTCAATCGAGCCAATAATAGACAAGCAAACAAAATCATGGTTAATGAAAAACAGATATCAACGAATTTCTTACCAAGGTCATAATTTTAGTTACCAAAATTATGTTGCCCTAAAATCAACAGAGGAATTTATTGCAAAATTAGAAAGAGATTTTAATTATTGGGAAAAAGTACATAAAAATGAAGCCGAAACAAAAAAGATACCATATAATCAAGCAAAAGTAACGGAAAAATTAGGTTATGATCGTCAAGAAATTAAAGAAAATGAATTTAAAAAAACAGTCTATGATTTTTTAAGTAGGAACATTGAAAATCTCCTAATAAATATTTGTAGTGGCAATGCTGGCAATCTAGAGCCAATAACTATGAAATTTAAAAATGGAGCAAAATCATATTTTTATATTTTTGAACTGGAAAATCTTGTAAGAAAAATGGCAAAAGAAATAGTTGGTATTGATCCAGACTTTGCTTCATCACTTCAAAAGGAAATAAAAAATGATGCAAGAAAACAGGGAATCGACCCAAACAAATATTGTTTTGATCTCCATACTAGAGAAATGATGAGAATACATTATGAACAAAACAAAAACAATAAAAACGAACACCAAACTTTAGGTTCATTAAAAACAGCTAATGTTCACACTATAACGGAAAATATTGATCCCATATTGATGGCTAAAAAAATAGTTTTACCAAATGGAGTCCAAATTCCAGCAAGACAATACATTCAGGAAGTTGTTTTCCCACAATTACCACAAAGTGGTGTTGTCGTTCTTGCAAATGGATCATTAGTAAATATTAAACAATTTATTGAAGAACACGTTATGGGCGAGTGTTTAAATGATTATAATGGTAATTTTGCAAAATACATGTTTGAAAAAACAAGAAGTAATATGGGAGTCATTTCTTTAGATTATTATAATGAAAAATATAAAATAAATCCTGTTGAAATTACCAAATATATTGGTGCTCATTTTTTAGATAAAAGAGTAACTTTACCAAATGGTGTAGATATTTCTTTTAGACAATATGTTGAAGAACTATTCGCACCACATATACCAGATAATGGTAAAATAATGTTAAAAAATGGTGCTGTTATACCAATAACGCAATATATTGAAGAAGTATTGATTTTTGAAATTGATAAAAAGGAATATCGAGATATAAACCAACTGTTATTTAACACAACTATAAAGAACAAAGGTGAAGTTTTCATTCTTTCTAAACAAAATGTTGAAACAATAAGCCAAAATTTTACACAAAAAAGAAAGTTGGAGCAGCAACCAACTTTATAATATGATATTTATTATTACGGTTATGTAAAGTAAATGTGAGAAACCTTATATAAAAACAATATTAAGTAAAAGAGTGTTTGAAGCAAAGATTACAAGTTTAAACTATAGATTTATCCTTAAAAGTGAGTTTTACTACTCTCTGAAAAAAACCTTAAATAATTAAGGTTTTTAATTTTAATATTTTTTGTTCTTTACATTTAAATATCACAACTATTATATTAAATTTTGAAATATGATAAATATAATAATATACTAACATGTTTACTAGTTCTGGAGGTTTTAATGACAAATATTAGGTATCAAAATCAAGCAGATAAATTGTTAATTGATAAATCATTTTATTATAATACTTGGCTAGTTTTTGGTAAAAAAGATCCAAACGTAATAAAATCATTTTTGGAATTGTTTAATTCGGAAGTAAAAGAAATTAATGTTTTTCCACAAGGAACAGTAACTGAACATTTAAGTCCATTAATTATTGGCATCTGCCGAAAAGATGATAGTTCTGGAAAATTAATTGTGGAAATGTTGGGTTTTGAAAATGCAGTACCTAGTCAAAAAACTTTAATTACACATGGAGGAGTACATGAATTTTGTCATGCATTTGCTAATTTATTACCTACGGCATTTTCCAAATACCCTGATGGTATTATTGAAGATGGTGTAAAATATAAGAATGAAATGGGTTTAATAAGTGAAACAGATGCTATAACTGGAAAACCTGTTGGCCAACATTTTTATGGAAAAATGTTTAATGAAACAATGATGGATATAATTACTAGTATAGGAGTTTTATCTTTTGAACCACAATTTAGCAATAATCCTAACCCCGCACATCAAGTGTTAAACTCTAATTATAAAAGTTGGGGAAATGCAACAACAGGATATTCAATTTTTACTTCAATCACCAGATTAGCTATTGCAGCTTTTTCAAATAATGGCTTTATAAATTATGATCAAATAATTAAAAATGGTGGTGGAATTTTTGATGTTGTTACTTTAATGAAAGATGGAAGTAAGAAAAAAGCCAATGATTTTATGTATGGAATTTTATTTGACCCATTACATATAGAAAAAGAATTTGATAAGTATATGGGAAAAGGATATTATAGGACTTTTTGTAAATATTTGGATAGAGCTTTTATACTATTTAGTAAAAATCAACAAATACCTAGTGAAGAAAAAAAACGAATAATGAATATCTTGCCTGATTTTTTAAATAAAAAGTGCTCTTATTATAGACAACATGGTTTATTAGATGATCAGGGTGTTGATGCGATTATTGGCAACTTTAATAAAATTTGGAATTCTATGCAAGCGGAATATTCCGCTTACTTTACACAACAAGATATAGTTGAGATAGAAAAAAGATCAAGAACGCCAATGTGAAAAATGCAAATAAAAAGAGAAGTATAACTGACTACAAACCAATAATAAATCTCTCTACTGCATGATTAGTGTACCAAGTATGTACCTAGAACATTATCATTTATATATTAAGTCAAACTAATACGACAAAATATCAAATTATGGAGCAATTGTCGTAGATATCTACAACTTTTCACTAATTAACGATTTGATATATAAATATCAATCACTATATATAGT
>JAAZHN010000027.1 GCA_012510695.1 Mollicutes bacterium | reverse complement strand
TTATCTCCTGTAACTAGGTCTTTATTTAATTTATTGTTAATAATAATATCCATGCCTAAACTACTTGCTAGGATAATTCTTTTTCTAATTAAATCGATATCATAACCATTAATATTTTCTAAAACTAATTGACTATAATCTATATTTAGCTCAATTAATAAGTCAACTAAGGAAAAAACTTTAGGGTTGTCATATAACTCTATATCTTTTATTTGATAACTTATACTTAAATCTCTAATAAGTTTATTTAATGAACTTTTTCTTAATAATACATTTGGATTATAATTAGGGTTTTTAAAATCTATTTTTTCTCTTTTAAATAGTTCAGCATTTTCGCATAAGTTACTGTAATTATTTTGTTCTAAATTATCGAAAAATATTTGTGGATTATTTTTAATAAATTCTATTGTTACTACCCCATTATTAAGTAGTCTCATTATATTAGAAACAATTGAGACAGAAGAATAACAAAGAATTTTATCCAAACCATTTTCTACTAAGTCTTTTAAATTAATCCCTGATGATTTCATTTCTTTTAAAATTCCTGTGACATTTTCATAATCACATTTTTCAATAATTATATTAGGATTTGTAAAGCCATCTAAAGAAACACCATATTTCTTTAGAGCATTTGCCATTTTATTTTTATCATCTTTGGGAATAAACTCTGATAATTGTAGTTCTAAATCAATTTTATGGTTTATTTGATTTTGTAAAACTATTTGATGAAGAACATACATAAATTCAAGGCTATATAAATTTTTACCTCTTTCGGAAATACTCATCATTGGTTCTCTATCATTATTAGTTAATTTTTCTTCCATTAGTGGATATTCTTCAGCTATTTTTTTTAAACGATATGCTTTTTTCTTTAATTCTGCTTTTAATTCGTTTATTTTAGATATTAATTTATTTATAAAGTCACTTAACTCTTCAGTCATATTAATTTTTTCAAAATCCACCTCTATTGCCTCAGAATTTCTCACAGACTTAACCGTTGATAAGAAGGTGTTTTTAGCATGGTTATAACCAACGAATAATCTTAAAACTTCAATTATACCTTGATTATCAAACTTTTCTTTTAAATAATTATAAAGTTGTAGATATGTTGGATTCAAATATACCACAGACATTTGATTATTTTTAACTGAGTTAAGAATACTTAAAAAATCATGTTCTTTTAAAGAGTTTATCTCAACTTCAAAATCCTTATATTTTTCAATTTCTTCTTGAACATTAATTTTAGGATTATGGTAAAAAATGTAACTTAAAAACAAACTATAATTACCAACTACATTTATATCCTCTCTTAAGTCAGTATCATTAAATTGGGTACTCGTGCTTGCTAGTATTTGGATGGTACTTCTTAGAACTTCTAATTCTTCTCTTCCTTTAGCAAAATCTTGTTGTAATATATTAATTGCCGTATTTATCATCTTTAACATACCTCATATTATTTTCTAAATAGTTTCTTACTTCTTCTAATTGAATATAAAAATCTTCTTTTTTATATTCTTTTATTAATTTATCTTTTTGTTTATTTAACTTAGATAATCTTGAAGACATATTATTGAACGCTATTGAATCAACCCATGTTTTTTTAACAAAAGCATGGAGGATAAAACAATGGTTTTTATCTATTACAAAAGCTACTCGACATTGACCTTTTTTTGCTTCTTTAATTCCATTTAAGGCATTATTGTTATTTAATTTTCGATAAGAAATTGGTTTTCCTTCTAAAATAGAATTTAATAATTCAAGAAATGTTGAATATACTTCTGGGTTATAGTTCTTGATATCAGAAAGAAAATCAATGTTTCCAGGAGAACTTTGATAAAATGAAATATCATAATTTGCTTCAACTATTTGTTCTTCTTCAATTTCTTCAACTTCATCTAAACTGATCGCAATATTTAATGCTTCTATAATTTGATTGATTCTTGTAATTTCTTCAGTTATTTCAGGATTGTTATCTTCTTTTAGTAAATCAAAATATATTTTTAATTCTCCTATATAATATAAAATAATTAATCTTATAATTCCTTCTGAATCATTTTTACGCATTATATCTTCTAAAATCATTTCTAAATCCATATTATTATCAATAAAATCGATATACATTTGAATGTTTTCATTCTTTTGAATCTTCTTTGGTCTATTAATTACTTTTGGTTTTACTTCATTAACATCAACTTCTTTTACTTGGTTATTAGTACTATTATCTTCTTGATTCTTTTTAAGTCTGATTAACTCTGTTAACTCTTTGTTTTTTTTCATCAAAAAAATATTGTTATGTTCAACAACTTGTTCTAAGACAATCAATATTTTATCTAGGTCTTTTTCTGATATTTGAAAATGTCTATAAATTGATTCAACATCTTCAATAAGACCATCATTATTTTTTAAATAATTTTTTACATCTCTTATTTCCATTAATATTACCCCTTTGAATGGGTCATACTCTATCAAATAATGGGATTTATGTCAATATTAGGATTATTTTAACCAAATAAAAACCTTGAATATTAGTCAAGGTTTTTATATTAAGCTAATTCTACAGTAGCGCCTGCTTCTTCTAATTGAGTTTTAATAGTATTTGCTTCTTCTGCTGGAACATTTTCTTTAATGTTTCCACCATTATCAGCAAGTCCTTTTGCTTCAACTAGACCTAAGCCAGTAATTTCACGAATTACTTTAATTACTTGAATTTTAGCAACTCCAGCATCTTTTAAAACAACAGTTTTAGTTGATGGACCTTCTTCTTGAACAGCGCCTGCTGCTGGTGCAGCAACTGCTACAGCCGAAGGATCTACTCCTAATTCTTCTTTCATTAAATCTACTAATTCTTTTACTTCTAGAACAGTCATTTCTTTAACTGAATCTAAAATTTCTTTTGCACTTAATTTTGCCATTTTTTTCATTCCTCTCTTTTCTTAATTTTCTTCTTTTTCTTTTGCATAAAGGTCAAGACCAATTGCAAAGTTTCTTACATGTTGCATCAATCCACCAGCAAACATTGTTAGTAAACCTTCATATGATGGAATAGTTGCATATTCTTTGATAACATCAGCATCAACAATTTTACCTTCAATAATTCCAGATACAATACTCATTTTTTTGTTTTTTGTAATGAAACCATCTACTGTTTTAATTGGTTCGATGATATCTTCACCAAACACAAATGCATTTGGTCCTTCTAAGAAAGCATCTAAATCATGTCCCAGTTCATTTAATGCTCTTCTAACAAGAGTATTTTTATAAACTTTTACATCACTTGAATTTTTTCTTAATTCTCTTCTTAATTCACTTATATCTGAAACTGTAACGCCTTTGTAATCAACAATAACCATAGTTTTAGAGTTGTTTACTTTATCTTTAATTTCATTAACAATTTCATTTTTTAAATTAAGATTTTTCTCACTTGCCATTTTTGCCTCCTTATATATTAATTAAAAAACTTTCTCCATAGAGAAAGCTTAAAATACATTTATTTTTAGCTCTCCCTCGGTAGGATTATTAAATCAAATGATCCCTACTGTCTATGGAAGACGTGTTTTTTAAATACATTGTTATTATATTATACTTACTATTAATTGTCAAAAGAATTTAAATCTAATTTAATTCCTGGACCCATTGTGCTAGAAACAGTAATTTTTTTAAATAAATTACCCTTTACAGTAGCAGGTTTAGCATTTTTAATAGTATTGATTAAATAAACTAAATTTTCTTCTAAATCCTTTTCTTTAAAAGATACTTTACCAAATACTGAATGAATATTTCCAAAACTATCAGTTTTGTATTCAATCATACCTTTTTTGATATCTTCTACCACTTTAGCTGGCGTTTGAGTAACTGTTCCAACTTTTGGATTAGGCATTAGTCCTTTAGGTCCTAAAACTTTACCAATTTTACCAAGTAACGGCATCATCTCAGGAGTTGCAACGATTACATCATAATCAAACCAATTTTCTTTTTCAATTTTATCAATTAGTTCTTTTTCACCAACAAAGTCAGCTTTAGCAGCCTTAGCTTCTTCTGCAGCAGGGCCTTTAGCTAAAACTAAGATTTTTTTATCTTTTCCAGTTCCTTTAGGTAAAACTACAGAACCTCTAATACTTTGATCATTTTTCTTTGGATCTGCATTAGTTTTAATTGCTACTTCAACAGAACTATCAAACTTAGTAATACTTGTACTTTTTAGTAATTTTATTGCTTCTTCTAGTGAATAAAATTTATTTTTATCAACTTTAGCTGAAGCTTCCACATACTTTTTACCTTGTTTTTTCATTTTTATTTCCTTTCTAATTGTGGTTTATTAGCGGATTATTATTTATCTTCTGATTCTTCAGAATCTTCTTCATCATCTTTTTCAGTAATGACTTCAACATCAGTTGCTTCAGCATGTGACGCTGATGCTTCTTCAAGTTCTGCAAGCTCTGCTTCACGTTTTTGCATTTCAATTTCTTTTTCAGCAGCTTCAGCAGCTTGTTCCATCATTTCTTGGTCATTAACACCTTTGATCGCGATTCCCATATTTCTTGCTGTTCCTTCAATAATGTTCATTGCGCTTTCAACATCATATGCATTTAAATCTGGTAATTTAATTTCAGCAATTTTTCTTAAATCATCTTTTGTAATAGTAGCGACTAATTCATTTGCGCCTTTAGAACTACCCTTTACTCCTGCTGCTTTTTTTAATAAATAAGCTGCTGGTGAAGTTTTAACTACAAATGTGAATGAACGATCATCATAAATACTTAACTCAACTGGTACAACATCACCCATTTTGTCTCTTGTTGCTTCATTAAATTGTGTACAAAACTCTTGTAAGTTTATTCCTGCAGGACCTAATACTGTTCCTACTGGTGGGGCTGGTGTTGCTTTTCCAGCTGGTACTTGTAATTTGATTTTCTTAACGATTTCTTTTGCCACGATAACACCTCCTATAAAATATTACGCTAGTGGTATGAGCAAATCCGCATTTCTCTCCCACTTGTTATATAAATATATAACCGCATGTAAATGTTATCATATTCATTACTTCATTGCAAGAATAATATGTATCTAATGTTTTCACTTTTGTTGGGTTACAATAGATGTGAAACAATTTAGTACATAAAAAAGTGATTCATGACTTATAATTGAGTTATTGAACAAATCAATTAGATTGGTCGTGAATCACTATGAATATTATATACGAAATTGA
>JAAZHN010000026.1 GCA_012510695.1 Mollicutes bacterium | reverse complement strand
TGAGTAGTAAAATAGGCATATGAAACACCAATTATAAAAGATATAATTGTAAATATGGAAACAATTGTAATAAATAACTTTTTATCTTTCACATTATCACTACATTAATTATAATATATATTAATTAAAAAAAGAACCATTTTTGTTCTTAGTTTACATTTAGATTAATTTAGCAACAATTTTATTATCTTTTAATTCCGTTATTTTAACTTTATATGTTTTGTTAGGGATTAATTTTTCATTAATAGTGATTTCTAAATAGTTATCTGTGTGTCCTATGCTTTTTTCATTTACTTGCTCAATTAATACATCTAGTTCTTGATCTATAAACTTTTTAGCATATTCTAATTCTTGATTGTTAGATATTTCAATTATTTGTTTAACTCTTTCTTTTTTTATTTTACCATTTATTTGATTAGGTAGCTTAGCCGCTACGGTTCCTTCTCTTACTGAGTAAGGGAATACATGAATTTTAGTAAATTTAAGTTTTTCTAGTGTCTCAATTGTTTCTTGAAAATGCTCAGCAGTTTCTCCAGGAAATCCAATAATTAAATCAGTTGTTAAATTGATATCTGGTCTAATGCTTCTAATTTGATTAACTTTATCTAAAAAATATTTTAAATTATATTTACGATTCATAGATTTTAATATTTCATCAGAGCCTGATTGAAGAGGAATATGTAAATGGTTGCATATTTTCTCATTGTTTTTTAATTCATCTAAAAATTTATAATTTATCTCGGTTATTTCTATTGAAGAAATTCTAATTCTTTTTAATTCATTTATTTTACTTATTTCTTGGATAAGATCAGTTAAATCTTTTTTATTATTAAAATATGATCCAGTGTGGATACCTGTTAAAACTATTTCTTGATGAGTTTTTGCTAGCATTTTAATTTCTTCTACTGCTTCATTAAAATCTTTTGATCTTACTCTACCCCTAACATAGGGAATAATACAATATGAACAAAAGTTATTACACCCATCTTGGATTTTGATAAATGCCCTAGTTTTCGAATCATATTCTGAAACATTCATTCTTTCAAACTCAGCTTTAGTTAAGTCTTCAAATCTAATTATTTGTTCTTTGTTTTTTAAATATTCATTTATATAATGCACTATCATTGGTTTATAGTAATTACCTAAGATTATATCTGCTTCGATCATTTCTAAATTTTCTTTTTTAGTCTCAGTAATACAGCCACAGACAATTATTATTGAATTTGGAAATTCTTTTTTACATCTTCTAAGCATTTGTCTGGATTTTGAATCAGCTTGATTAGTAACTGTACATGTATTAACAATACAAATATCCGGGTTGTTTTCATCCTCACTAAAACCATGAGAGATTAATTTTTCTTTAATCATTTCACTTTCATAGTTATTTACTTTACAACCTAATGTTTTTATTAAAAATTTCATAATTACCTCTTAAAAAAAGCCTTAAAGGCTTATTTACTTAATTTATTTTGTAATTTCTTGAGGGCAAGAAGAAAATCAGTTTCCTTATCATCACTAATCATTGGAACCTTACTTGGTTCTTTCTTTTCTTCTTTTTTCTCATTATTTGTTTCATCTAAATTAATTTTTTTAATTTTTACTTCAAAGTTTTGATATTCATCATCTATTTCATCAAAACTAATTGTTTTACTTCTTTCAAGTAATTCTTGATATGAAATAATTGCTTTATCTTCTTGTTCTTCTTCATAATCCGTCAATTTAATTTGACGTGGTTCTTCAGTTTCTAGTTTTTTAGATATTTGTTCAAGATCAAGTTCTCTTTCATTTTTTTCAAATATTTTTACCTCAGATTCTTTTAGATCTTTTACTTTTATTAAATAATATATTACTAATAATAAGACTAAAATTAAAAACACTAAAGCCATTATTACAAAGTCTTTCCAGGTTAATAAATGAAGAAATCCACCTAAGTTATAGATTAAGTCTTTCATGCTTAGTCACTTCCTTACACACTCATTGTAACACATCAACATTTTTATTTGACACTTAATTAATCAATTTACAAGAGAGTTGACATTTATCTTAGCAAAAAACTTTACGGATTGCAATAAAATTAATAAGTGATACCTAAAGTATATTCTTCATGGTTCTTCTCATTTAAAGAAGTAATATGAACACTTATAAGTTTATCATTTTCAATATTTATCATTATTTTATATTCTTTTAAACTATAACTAAATATTCTTTTATTATCCTCTTCTGAAATAATTGGCTCAACATGTTCAATTTCTGCCATTATGCCTTTACCAGTAATAAAGTTTATTTTAATATCTTTAAGCAACTCTTTATTAATTTTTTCTTCTCCATTATTTACTTCATAAATAATATCATTAGATATTTTAATTTGAGTATTATCTGAACCCTTTAAATAATAGCCTTTTACTTCATCTAAAGATTTTTGTAATAATAATTGAGACTCTGTTGATTTTATTTTTATATTAGCCATTATTACATAATTGGAATTTAAAAATTCATTTTTAATTTCTGTGAAAGTTTTTACCTTAATCTCAGGCTTTTGAGAACTTGATTTAAGTTGTTTTTGTATTTCTTTTTGATGTTGATAGTATTTTTCTTTTAATTCTTTAGATGGGGAATTAACGTAAGCAATTACTATAATAAAAAATATTACAAAACCAAGAAATTTAAGTAAATCTTTACCTCTTTTAGTTTCAAAGAAATCTTTTTCTTCTTTCATTATCTAACACTCCTTCCAATTAAACTATTTTTATCTTTACCATTTAAATAGTCTTTAATATTAGTTTCTTTTTTAGAAAATGGTTTTATTTCTAATACTTTTAAAACTCCATCGATAGTTTTAATATATAACCCTTCTTCATCTGCATGAATAATTGTTCCTACTTCTCCATCCATGCATTTATTTGATACTTTTGCTTTTAATACTTTTGTTTCTTTATTATCAATTAACATATAAGCAAGTGGCCAAGGATATAAACCTCTTATTTGATTAACTAACTCTATAGTATTTTTATTAAAATTTAATTTTTCTTCTTCTCTTTGGATATTATAAGCATAGGTTACTAGGTCTTCATCTTGAGGAGCTCTAGCATTTGTCCCATCAATAATACTTGGTAAGGTGTTTAATAATAATTCGCTACCTAGTTGACTTAAACGATCATGAAGGGTTCCAACATTATCTTCATCAGTAATTGGTGTTTCTATTTGAGAAATAATATCTCCCGCATCCATTTTGCTAGCCATATACATAATTGTAATCCCTGTTTTTTCATAGCCATTAATTATGGCTTTGTGAATAGGTGCGCCTCCTCTTAATTCAGGTAATAATGAGGCATGAACATTTATACAACCTAATCTTGGAAATGATAATAATTCATCAGGAATAATTTGACCATAAGCACAAGTTACAATGATGTCGATTTCTTCGGTGATAATTTCTTGATATTCTTCTTTAATCTTAGCAGGTGTTAAAACTTTTATATTATGTTTCAAGGCAAATTCTTTAATTGGTGATGGTTTAAGTTCTTTACTCCTCCCTACTGGTTTATCTGGTTGAGTTACAACTAAAACAACATCATAATTCTCTACTAAACCTTCTAAGATTGGAATAGCGAATATTGGTGTTCCAAAAAATGCAACTTTAATTTTTCCCATTATTTTTACCTCTTTTAAAATTCTTTCTAATTAACCTATATGTTAATTTTGAATGATTGGTTAATACATATCCTGATCTTATTATTATATTTCTTTTTATTAAAAATTCATCATCATCCCAATTATATTTAATTAATAAATCACTTATTTTACCTTCGAATGTTACATATTCATTTAAAATACCTTCTAAGTCTTTAATTGAATAAAATTTGCCCTTTTCTAGTTTTATTTTACTAACATATTTATTTAATATTTTTATTGCAAATTCAACACATATATAAGCTTTATTAATTTCTATTATTTTAGAAAACATATAAGCTGAAGCAGAATAAAAATTATATATATATTCTTTTAGATTATCTTTTATTTTTGAAATATATTTTAAAATATTATTATATTCTTTATCACTAATCGGTATTTCACATATTTTAATTAATGCTTCTTTACCCTTATAATTATAACGAAGTAATGATTCTTGAACAAAACCTGCATATAATGGATTATCTAAGTTATATCTGGAAAAAGAATATACTTTTGTTAGGTTTTTGTCTAAAGAGACCGCTACATGATTATATAAATTTTTTGTATATTTTCTAATCATTTTTCCAGTAATAAAGGGACTAGAAAAAAAGATTACAAAAATAGATTTAGTTTTCATTTTCATCATCTTCTTTGTAATCTAATTATAAATCATATTCAAATGTTAAGCAAATATTATACTTTTTTTAGGGTTTTAATTTTCATATCTTTAAAGTAATTTTCATCTAAGATTATATGAGAATATGTACCTAAGTTAATATCATATTC
>JAAZHN010000025.1 GCA_012510695.1 Mollicutes bacterium | reverse complement strand
CTAAATAATTATTGATTTCTAAAACCGACTTTTCTCTTAGCCCTTCATTTCTCTCAATAATTGCAAGTATTTCATTTTTTACTTTAAATGCCCTTGAATAATTGACTGAGAGAGCCAAATACCCAGAAAAAAGTATAATAAAAACTATTGCAATTTGAAATAACCAGGTTCCACCTACGGCCTCTCTCATCTATATCATTCCTTTATTATTTTATTATTGTGGACCATGGATTTCTTCTTTACAAGGACATTCTAAATCAGTAACGATTTTTCCATCTTTATTTGTGTAGCTGCAAGTTTGTTTTCCATTAGTACACACTCCGCATACAGCTGATGAACATTGTTGTGATCTTTCAATGTTGTTTCTTAACCCTGGCCAAATTACTAAGTAGAAGAATGCCCCTACCGCGGCAATCGCTAAAATAGTAATTGCTGTCATATTTAACTCTCCTGATGCTTCTTTCATTTAACTCACTCCTTTTCTATTTTAATTATATTTTATATTAGTGTTAATTGCAATCAATTATTAAAAACTTTACATACTCATCATATTTAGTATTGCTATTAATAGTAAAACCATCACCCCAAATCCAGTTGCAGTTAACATAATCATTGTTTTACCTTCCATTTTCTCAAGTCTATTTTTATACTTTATTTCTCTTGCTTTTGCCTGTAAATTAGAAATAGTTTTTGAGAAATTTAGTAATTGTTCTTGCTTACCTTCACTGGTACCTAAACTCAAACGATACAATAGTCTCATCATTCGCATTGAATCTCTTACGGGATATGTCCTTGCAAATTCCATATAAGGCTCAATTGTCGAGTCCCCTGCATTTATTGTATTAATTAGCTCTTCTAATCCTTTTTTAAAAATAGGAGGTGCTTCATCAATTGATTTACCAAGTGCAACAGGTACTGTATAGTGCTGTACTAAAATTTCTAGATTTTTTAAATAATAAGGAAGCATTGTGTCATATTCATGTAGTTTTGCTTTATAACTTTTCTTCAAAGAAGAATATTGCATCTTAAATGTAAAGTAACCAGCGATCAATGAAGCAATAACTGTTGTATATTTAAGATTTGCAAGTGAGATAAATAGTATTAAAAATACAACTAAAGCTCCATTTTGAATTCTCTTACTAAATAATACATCCGGATCTACTTGATCGCCGTATTTGGCTCTTACATAAAAATCGTAATCGCTTTCTTTAAATCTGGAATAAATCTCAGGATTATTCATAAAGAATACCCCTTTATCTATTTTACCATTAACAATCAGTACTCCTATTATTATCCCCGCTAAAACAAGGACTTCAATGTACATTCCACCTATCATATTACTCAGCTCCTACATTTTCATTATAATATTTCTCACCAGTTATTAAGAAATATGAATTAACAATAATAATCGCATGCAATAATAGTTGAACTAATAATTCTTCTGACATCCGAGCATAAGTATCAGCCCCCAGTAAGAAAATCATTGTTAAAACTAAGAAGTACAACATTAAGCCATATTGAACAAACTTCTTATGGAAATTTGCTCGATCAATTCTGTCTCTATATACCCCTTCAACTAATGAGTCGATATCTAATAGCATATTTTCTAAAGATTCACCTGAATCTCTTGCACCTTCTTTAGTGATTTGTAAAAATAACTGATTCATATTTTTTACAATATAAAAAGGATACTTATTATTCATGTAAGCAATCGATTGATCAATAGTCCCATTAGTATAAGACATTTCAATCATTTTTTTCACATCACTTAAAATAGGATCCTCTAAAACACCTGAATCTCTTACACCTTCAAGAGATTTAACAAAACTTTGAGTTGTATTAAATTCCATAATAACGTTTGTTGTATAAATTTGAACTTGTTCAAAAATATATTCACTATAAACTCTATGTAAACGTAAATAAGCTAAATAAGGAATAAATGAAACAGCAATGGAAGCATATATTATTGCCCAAATAATACTAAAGAAATATAAATAAGCAACAACTCCCGCAAATCCAGCAAAGATAAAAACTTGAGTAGCATATTTCTTTGCCGAATACTCTTGTCCTAATTCTTTAGCTTTCTCTCTAACAACTCTAAAACTATATGGAGCATATTTCTCGTAGGCAGTATTAACCTGTCCAGCAAAAAACTTATAAACATTCTCACCATCATTTCTTCGGTAAGATATTACATAAGCTGCAATTACTAATAAAATAATTAACTCCATTATTTCACCTCTCCTACGTAGTTTGTTCTACGTTACTTTCTAATCTAAATGTATCCTCTGGTAGAAATACACCTTGAATACTTAAATAATCTAATAAATGTTTTGTTGGATTTTTTAAAGATATTTTCCCATCCATCGTTTTTCTATAAATAATGTTTTTGTCTGGTGTATTATCTTCACTTACAAAAAACTCACAAACTTCAACTATTTCTCTTTGAAAACGGTTTAATTCTTTACTCATATATCCTTTAACATGAACACCAAGTTGAACATAACGATGAATTGTTCTTAAAAATTGTTCTGTATCTTGTTCACTTTCAAGAAGTGAGTACATACGCATTGGAATGCTTTCAGCTTTGTCAGAGTGAATTGTTGAAATAATATTATGACCAGAAGAAATCGAGTTTCTAACTGCTAATACAGCTTCATCACTTCTAACCTCTGATAGCAAAATCCATCTTGGATTCTGTCTCATACAAGTAACTAAAACATCTGAATATGAAGCAATATTATTTGTTTTCATCGCGACTATATCACGATGAGGAAATATTCTATCTAAGTGAAGTTCTAAAGTATCTTCAATTGTAATAATTTTCTCATTATCCTTTGTATGACTAGCTAAATACTTAACTAATTCTGTTTTACCAGAACCAGTTTCTCCACTAACGATAACATTACAATGACCTTCAATGCATTTCATTAAAAAATCATGGATCTCTAATATTACATATTTTTCATTTAGTAACTTATCTTTGTTTAATCGAATTTTAGCTGGCGTTTTACGAATAACACAAGCTATACCATTGGTAGCAATCGAGTCATGAACAAAGTTTAAACGAAGTTCAGTACTCTCAGCATCCAAAAAGGGATGAGCCATATTGAATGTTTTTCCCATAACGTTGGCACACTGAAAAGCCAACTTTTCCATTAAAGCATTATTAACATCCGGCCTTTTAACTTGAAATACACCTTTAGATAATGTCTTCAAATAAACATTAGCCCCATTGCTAATTGAAATATCCGTTATATCATCGTTTTCTAAAAATTCTTTCAGGGGGCCAAAATCTAATTGTGAGAAAATTGCTTCATTCAAGATTACCCCTCCTATTTTATTCTTTTAATTATTCACCAATGTTTATTCCGTATTGTTTAATTCTTTCAACTAAAGCACCATTAGCAAATTCTGTAGGCGCTGCATCTGTAGTATATTTTTTGTTTCTAACAACTGGAACTAAGTTTATATCTGCAAATCCTTTATTCTTAACAGTCGCAGCCAACTCTAAAACATAGTTCATTTCATCATCAACCGCAAATTCATAATAAGCTGCACGCTTAACTGTATTGCCTTCAAACGCTCTTTCACCAGTACTATCCAATACATCTAGCACTTTAATACTATTAATAAATGGTCCAAAGAAAACTTTCGTAGCATTTTCCCCAGTTCTAAAAATTATTTTTAAATAAAGATCAATATAATCTCCAGGCATTACTGAATTTCCAACAGGAGCACCAGTATCAGATAAAGTACTAACATTTAATTTAAAGTTTTTATAACCATCTGGCATATTAGCGGCATTACTATTAGGTTGTTCATCACAACTTATAACATTGTCTTTATAAAATAGACCGTTCTTTGGAATAACTGTGTTATATTTAACACACATTCCTCTTACTTGAGCACGGTTAACAATCAAGTTATCTAACTTTCCAACTTGATCTTTTGGCATTGTAATACTTGTGATTAAATCTTCGGTAATAGTAGCCTTAGCATCAATTGTTTCTTTAGCAATTGGTACAGTTATCGGTGTTGTTGCAGATTCTATTCTATATCTATAACCAAAATATAGAACTAATATTCCTGCTAAAACTCCTATAATTGTTACTGTGTTTTTGTTTGAAATAAATCTTTTTAATGAATTTGTTAAATTTCCCATTCTATTCTCCTTTTCTTTCCTAAACCTTCGGTGGCAGTTCTAATATTGCATCGATTGTATTTACAACATTAAAACTTGATGAATCACCAGCAACATTATACGTTGCAGACTTAGTCGCAACCCTTACACTAACCTTTGGTGGCGTTTCGTATAATTCAAAGAAGTCAATTTTGTATTCATTCGCAGCCATCGTAATACTTTCTGCAAATCTTCTCACAAAATTTTCAACAAACTTCTCACGGTTAATTTTTAATTCACCCGTCGCACGATAATGAGATAAGTCAACCGCATCATGAAGTGCAGCATATGTTATCTCCTTAACAAGATAGTAGTCTTGAGTATCGGTTGTCGTGTAGCTTTGTAGTAACATCATGATTACTAAAACAAAAATCCCTAACGCTATTAACCAATATCCCCAAACACTTGCTTTCATTTAATCACTCTTTCTAAAAAAACTTTCTGGATAACATATCCTAGTCTTAATAACAATTATACTTTGTTAACATCTTCTAGTCAAGAATTAGAAGATGATTTTTACATACTTTTTAGTTAATTGCTATAAAATAAATATTATGCTATATTTGTTCAGTAAGGAATGATGAATAATGAAACTTTTTGGTAATTTATTAAAATTTATTATTGTTATTTTTATTCATTTAATTATTTTGCCAGTAATTGCATTTGGTATTGCCAATTCTTTATTTAAT
>JAAZHN010000024.1 GCA_012510695.1 Mollicutes bacterium | reverse complement strand
GTCATTAATTTAATTATTTGGTCTTTTGCGATTTTACCAATTGCAGCTTCATGAATTAATGAGGCATCTTTATGATTAGCAGTTACATCTGGTACTGCTTTAACAATTGATTCATCCATAATAATTGCATCACATTCAGAATGACCAATACATTCATTATTACCATTTATAACAGAAGTAAATACTTGTTTAGATTTACCTTTAGCAACGGATCTTGAAGAAATAGTAGCTTTAGAATTTTTACCATTTAAATCAATTTTAAAGTCTGTTTCTGCAACTTGGTTACCATCAGTCATTATTATTTCTTTAGTAATTAAAGTTGCATTGTCATCTAAGACCGCAATTGTTTCTCTTTTAGTTGAATCAACTCCATTAATTTGAATACTTTCCATTTCCAAATAACTTGATTCTTTTAGATTAATAATTGTAACCGGATTTAAAACTTTTTCACCAGTTCCCTTACCTTCTCCATAATGTTTTTCTTGATATCTAACTGAAGAGTTTTTTTCTAAATTAAATGTATGAATTCCATCATGAGAAGTCTTTTGGTGACCATCATTATGGATTCCACAACCAGCAATAATTTTAACTTGAGAATTTTCACCAATATAAAAATCATTATAAACTTTTTCTTCAATTCCACTTTCAAATATAACAACTGGAATATAGATTGTTTCATTAATAGTATTTGGTTTAACAATAATATCTATTCCTGGTTTATCTTCTTTTTTAATTATTTGAACATTTTCATTACTAATTATTTTATCACTTACTCCATTTATCCTAATACTATAAGCTCCACTTGGGGTTTCTTTTAAATCAGATACAACATTAAGAATATTTTAAACAAGTTTATTGTTCATATACATTCCTCATTTCACATACATCACAAGAACAACCTAATAATTTAGGAAGTATTTCTTCACTAGTACCTATTTCTTTTATTTCTCCTTGATCAATAACAATTATTTTATCTGCTATTTCTAAAATTCTTTCTTGGTAAGAAATAATTATTATTGAAGAATCATTATTAACTCTTAAATTAGTAAATATTTGAATTAAATTATTAAAACTCCAAATGTCTATTCCAGCTTCTGGTTCATCAAATAAAGATAATTTAGTCTCTCTAGCAATTAAAGAAGCAATCTCTACTCTTTTTATTTCTCCACCTGATAAACTTTCATCTAATTGTCTATCTAAATAATTGTTAGAATTTAACCCAACATTATTTAAGATTTTACAAGCTTCATATCTTGTTAATTTTTTCTTTGCAGAAATATTTAATAAATCTGTCACAGATAATCCTTTAAATCTAACTGGTTGTTGAAAAGAAAAGCCTATCCCTAATTTTGCCCTTTCTTCAATACTATAATTAGTTATATCTTCTTTATTAAATAGTATTTTTCCTTTAGTAGGTTTCTCAATTCCCATTATAAGTTTTGCTAATGATGATTTCCCAGATCCATTAGGACCAGTTATAACTATAAATGATCCTTTTTCTATCTTTAAATTAATATTATTTAAAATAGTTTTCTTCTCATTAGTATTTTTGTCTTTAACACTAAATGATATATCAATTAATTCTAACATTTGTTCCCTCCTTTAAGACATTTAAAATCACTAAAATTATTACTAGCTAAAATATTTAAAAAATCTTTAATCAACTCTTTATCTTTTTTTGATATAGAAGAAAAATAATTACATATATTTTGATTACTAATTATATTTTCTTTAGTAATTAATTTATAAACTTCATTACCTTTAGTAGATAAAGTATAGTATTTTTCTTTTTTATTATTTTCTTTGTAATAATAAGATATTAATCCTTTAGCAATTAATTTTTTAATTGTTTGAGTAATTGCCCCTTTAGT
>JAAZHN010000023.1 GCA_012510695.1 Mollicutes bacterium | reverse complement strand
ATAATAACCTTTGTTAAATATTTCTTTTAAATCTTCATTATTCATAAATATAGTAGAAATATACTCATCATAACTATTTAATCCTAGTAGTGGTTTAAATGTTTTTTTAGTAAATTCTTTCGTAATTATTCCTTCATAATTTTCAGTAAAGTATAAATGATTAAATTTGATATTTACTTTGTTTTTTAAACAGCGATAGTTTTTACAAAACATTCTCATATTTTCTGAAACATAGACACTTCCTTTAGGAACATTTTCATTTCCAATAACTTTATACTGATTAGAATAAGCTTCACTTTTTAGAAGATGATTATTAATTGTTGTTTCAGTATTTGTAATATTTACACTCTTTAAATAAGCTGATTCTTTCATAACTTTTTCACTTGCGAATATTTCTTCGTTTAAAGAATCATTTGAATCAACTAGTTGAATACCTGTAACTTTAACAGTTATACTTGTTTCGTTATTTACACCTTCATGATCTGCTAACTTAAATTCTTTACCAATCATCTCAAGTCCTCTTACAGATAAGTCGTAAAGTCCTTCATTTCCTCTTAAAATGACTTCATTTTCATTTTCTGGCATTGTTCCATAAGTAAGTTTGCCTTTAAAATTAGCCAGTTCTAAAACATTACCATAATATGAAAATTCTTTGTTTTGAAGTGAAAAGCGAGAATCGATTGCATAGTCATCTTTAACCAGATAATCTATATTATTTAGTTTATTTATTACTTCATAATCAGATTCAGTAAATACTTGATTATTTTTCTTCTTGATTAAGATTCTTTTATCAGATGTATCGGAAAAATAAGCGCTGATCATTACTGAATTATCATCAAAATTCTTTTTCTTTAGACTAGAGTATTGTCCAGAAATAGCTAAGATAAGAAATAAGAAAACTGCAAATAAAAGTAAAAATTTAGGAATTATATTGAAAGTATTTCTTAGTCCAATTCTAAATTTATTAAAAAATTTCATATCTTTATAATCCATCGATTTTGCTTCAATATCCGAAGTAACCTTTTTAATTTTTTTATCTTCTAAGATTTTTCCATCATGCATTTTAATTTTTCTTGTCGCATATTTTTCAACTTGTTCATAGTTATGAGTAACAATTACAACTAATTTATCTTTAGATAAACTATGAAGTAGTTCTAAAACACTAGCTGAAGAAGTTGAATCTAAGTTGCCCGTTGGTTCATCCGCGACAATTATTGATGTTTCTTTAATTAATGCTCTAGCGATCGCGACTCTTTGTTTTTGACCACCAGATAGTTTAGAGGCTTTAGTATTTTTAAACTTAGTTAAACCAACTTGATCAATAATACTTAAAACTTTTTTCTTAACTTCTTTAGATTTAAAGCCATTTAAAAGTAATACTAACTCAACATTTTGATAAACAGTATAACTATTAACCAAATTAAAATGTTGGAAAATATTACCAATATATTTTTTTCGATATTCTTCAAAGTCTGATTCACTATAATGGCTTGTTTCTTGGCCATTTATGTACATCTCGCCTTCTTCATAAGTATCAAGACCAGATATAACATTTAAAAGAGTAGATTTACCACTTCCTGATTCACCTGTTATAACAACAAATTCACCAGCATCAAGATCTAGACTTACCTTTGTAAATCCACTTGCTACATTACCTTTATTATAATAAAACTTAGAGACATTTTTTAACTTTATCATGTTCTCACCTCTAAGTTTAATTATACTAGTCTTTTAGGAAAATAACCACATTTTTGACACAACTCTTCAACTCTTTTATTAGCTTTAAAATTATTGACCATCTTGATTACTCTTTCTTGATTTAAGACCTTATTTAAATCATCACGGTAAAAGTTGCCTAATTTTATAACACCACTGGCATCTAAACAACAAGGAATAATTGTCCCATCAACTAATATTCCAAAATGGCTAATAAGTCCATAACATTTACCACTTATATTACTTATTTTATTGTTTAAATCAGGCCAAATAAACTCATGATCGATATTTAAAAATACTTTGTCTTTTAGTTTAATATTTAAGTTATTTAGATCTATTTTTATGTTATAAATATTTTCTAAATATTTTATTATTTTCTCTTGGTTAGGATTATTAACCCATAGTCTTAAAGAAAAATATGTATCAGGCAATTCATTTATTTTATTAATTATATTATTTAAATAAGCAGATAGTGATAAGTTATACTTATCATTAAAACTATGCAAGGAAACATTAATTTGTCTAATATTTTTTGTAGTTATTTTGTTTTTTAAATAACCATTTGCCGTACTTTTAACAAAATAATCTTGACTTGCAAGATCAATTAATGCATTTACATTTGGCTGCATTAGGGTTTCTCCAAGAACATGAAAATATAAATATTTAGTTATTCCTTTTAATTTATTTAAAATAATTTTAAAATTATTAATAGATATATCTAATTTATCTTGATTATTCTTAAGACAAAAATCACTGTTTAAATTACAACGATTAGTAATTT
>JAAZHN010000166.1 GCA_012510695.1 Mollicutes bacterium | reverse complement strand
TTGATGCTATTCGCAAACAAAACAATTGTACCTATATTATAAGTGTTGATGGTGGTATTAATGAAGAAACAGTCGAATTATTAAAAGCAAACCATGTCGACCTTGTTGTCTCAGGTTCTTATATTTGTAAAAGTGATGACTATCAAGGACAAATAGACAAATTAAGAAAATAAATCTAAGGAAGTGAACCATGGATAAGATAATTAAAGATGTTTTAAGTAAAATTGAAAATAATGGTTTTGAAGCTTATATAGTTGGGGGCTATGTTAGAGATTTATATTTAGGTATTAAAAGTACTGATATTGATATTTCTACTAATGCCTTACCCAAAGAATTAATTAAAATATTTAAACAAGGTAAATTAAGTAAAGAATCTTATGGTTCATTTAAAATTAAAAAAAATAATTATCAATTTGATATTACTACTTACCGCAAGGAATCAAAATATATAAACAGAAGACCTACAGAAGTAGTTTACATCAATAATCTAATTGAAGATTTACAAAGAAGAGACTTCACTGTTAATAGTTTATGTATGAATTTAAAAGGTCAAATTATTGACCTTTTAGATGGCATTAAAGATATAGAACATAAATTAATTAGAACTATCGGTTCTCCTAAAGATAAATTCAAAGAAGATCCACTAAGAATACTAAGAGCTGTAAGATTTAGTATTGTCTTAGACTTTAATCTTGAACAAGAAACAAGCAAATGGCTTAAAAAATCTGCTAAACTAGTCAAAACATTATCCTATGATCGTAAAAAAGAAGAATTAGAAAAAATGTTTATTTCCTCAAATATCAATAAGGGTTTTGAGATGTTAAAAAAATATAATCTACTTAATTACTTAGAAATTAAATATAAAAAAATAACTCCTGTCAATGACTTATGTGGAATCTGGGCTCAGTTAGAAGTAAGCAATAAATACCCATTTACTAAAAAAGAAATAGAAAATATAACTATTATTAAAAAAATAATAAAATATGGTAAAATAGATAACACAACTTTATTTGATTATGGTTTATATTTAAATACAGTAGCTGGTAGTGTTTTAGGGTTAAAACAAGGTCTTATTTCTAAACAATACAGTGCTCTGCCAATTAAAAGTTTAAAAGATATCGATATAGAAACAAAAGAAATAATTAAATTATTAAATATTGAACCAAGTAATAAATTAAAAGAAATAATTAATGATTTAAAACTGAGAATTTTAAAATTAGAGTTAAAAAATGAACAAGTAGAGATTGAAAAATATTTAGTGGGGAAGTGGTAATATGACTAGGGGCTTGTTAAACCAATTTAAATTTGTTTTAACAGAAAGTGAACTAAGAGAAATTAAATCTTTGAATTTACCTAATAATTCATCTTTTTTGCTTATTTATTTTATCAATCAACAAAAACCAATTTTAAACTTAGATGATTTAAATAAATTATTAGACTTTACCTCTACTGAAGCCATGGACGCTCTAAATGATTTAATAAAAAATAATTTAGTTGAAATAAATATGCAAAAAAATATCAATGGTAAATTAGAAGAGGTAATAAGTTTAAATCCATTTTATACTGGAATTGAAATGAAACTAAAAGAAAATCATCAAGAACAACAAACAGTAAAAATATTTGAAATATTTGAAAGTGAATTTGGCAGAACTCTAAGTCCAATGGAATATGAACTTATCAATGGTTGGTTAAGTACTGGTGTAAGTGAAGAGTTATTAATCGCAGCTTTAAAAGAAGCAATTTATAATGGTGTAAGAAATTTCCGATACATCGATAAAATAATTTATGAATGGGGAAAAAAAGGTTTTAAATCAACAAAAGATATCGAAGATAATTTAAAAAGAAATAAAAAAGAAGATAATCAAGAATTATTTGATTATAATTGGTTAGATAATGACAAGTAATTATATAATGGAAAAATTAGACATCATGATTCCTAATCCCAAATGTGAGCTTAATTATGAAAAGGATTATGAACTTCTTTTAGCAACCATCTTAAGTGCTCAAGCAACAGATATAAGTGTTAATAAAGTAACAAGTGTCTTATTTAAAAAATATGATTTAAAAAGTTTAAGTAAAGCCCCAATAACTGATATAGAAAATATTATTCGCTCAGTCGGAACATATAAAAGAAAATCGATTTATTTAAAAGAAGTCGCAAATATTTTAATTAATGAATATGAAGGAAAAGTCCCAAATAATCGAACCATCTTAGAAAGCTTCCCTGGAGTAGGAAGAAAAACAACTAATGTTGTTTTATCTAATCTTTTTAATGAACCCCTAATTGCGGTTGATACTCATGTTAATAGAGTTTCCAAAAGATTAGAAATAGCTAAAATGGATGATGATCTTTATACAGTGGAAAAAAAATTAATGAAGTTCTTCCCCAAAGACAAATGGACAAGACTTCATCATCAACTTGTTTTATTTGGTAGATATATATGTAAAAGCCAAAAACCTGATTGTATAAATTGTTTATTCAATGATAAATGCAAATATTCAAATATAAAGAAGAGTTAATTACAAAATTAACTTTTTTGTTGTTATATTTTCCTTTTATTGCTAAAATATATATATATATAAATTCCTTGACAATTAGATTAAATATCTATATACTAACAAAATAACAAGGCCAAATATGGTTTTAAGATAAATATAGGGGAGGTGGAAGTTAATGATCAAAAAGGTACTTAATGTAGCATTTTGGGTCATTTTTTCTGTTGTGTTTGTCATCTGGGTAGTGGATTTTGTTTTAACACAAACTGGAAAAGACCCCGTGTTTTGTCTAAAAAAAGTAACTCATCAATATGATGATGGCAAAGTAGATGAGTGTACCGGTCTAGGCTATAGAATCTATAACTATGATCGCAAATCATTACCAAAGGGTGTTGATTTTGCCCCAATATTCGTAAAAATGCGAATTAAATAAGAAAGGAATTAATCTATATGGGAAGAAATAAAAAGAAAATCATTGCAATATTATTATTTTTATTTATGAGTTTGATTATGTTTGCCGCAGCTAATCCTTCTGGTGAAATTGAAGGTTTATTAGATGCAAAACCAACTATAAATTTAGATGATAATAACAAATATTCAATGGAAGTATTTGATGAAATACCAAAATTCAATGCTAGTGCTAAAGATGCTGCTGGTAATGATTTGAAAGTAGATATCACATATAATATTGATAATGAAATAATAGGTAAATATGAAGTTACATTTAAAACTGAAGATACAAATGGTAATGTAACAGAAGTTACTGAAGATTTTTTTGTTGAAGATACAACCCCACCAGTTATTACCTTAATTGGTCGTGCTTTAATAAAGAGATTACATGGTAAAGAAACCTATACTGATGAAAGAGCAAGAGTAACAGATAACTATGATCCAACAAGAATAATAGGTGGTACAGTTTCTGGTGATCCATTTGCAGTTGGTTATTATTATCTACTATATAATGCCCAAGACTCATCAGGAAATAGAGCAAGACAAGTAACTAGAACTATCAAGATGTTAGCGCCAGGTGCTGATGAAGATGGTGATGGTTATACAAACGAAGAAGAATACAACGAAGGAACAAACTATGATGATCCAAATGATCATCCTGATTATGATAAAGCACCAACAATTACTTTAGATGAAAATAATATTTATAGTATTGAAGTTTATACTGATATACCAGAATTTAAAGCAACAGCTACTGATGTTGCCGATGGTGTTGTACCAGTTACAATCACACATAATATCGATGCTAATGCGGTTGGTACATATACAATTACATTTAGAGCGGTAGATTCATTAGGAAATGTAAAAGTAATAACAAAAGACTTTAAGGTAATAAAAAGAGTCTTAACAGTTACAATCGAAAATAAAACAAGTGTATTTGGAAGCCCTTTAGAACCACTTTCATATTTAGTAAGTGGGTCAGAAGTAACACCAAATGCTGGTATTACAATTGTAAAAGATGATGGATTAAATGCCGGAACATACCCAATTATGGGGGCGTATACAAATACAAACTATGATGTAACATTTGTTGATGGAGTATACAAAATTACTGCTAAAGAATTATCAATCGATGACTTAGGAAGTTATACATTTACAGATAAAACATTTGATTATGATAAAACAGAACATACAAATGAAGTAACAGGACTTCCAGAAGGCTTCACAGTTGAATATAATAATACAAATAAAAGAACAGAAGCTG
>JAAZHN010000165.1 GCA_012510695.1 Mollicutes bacterium | reverse complement strand
GTCATATTTAAATAAAATAATTACTTTAAAAAATGAAAAAGAAAAATACACATATGTTTATGACAAAGTTTGTGATTTGTTAGACATTGATTATAAGTTACACAATCAATGTGAATTTGAAAACTCTAAATGTATTAATATGCGTTTATTAAATAAAAAAGAAAACAATACTTATGGGTGCTGTTTTATAGGTGGAAAAGTTTGTAAGCATTTTAAAAATAATTGCTGTAGTACAAAGTCATTATCATGCAAACTATTTGTGTGTAGGCATTTAAAAAAAGAAGGAAAAAGTTTAACGATTGATGATATATTAATTTTAAAACTGTTTTTTAATTATAGACAAAAAGACATATTAAATATGAATGTTTCACAAACAAAAGAAGAAACTATTAATAAGTTATTAAATAAAAAACATTAGAAAAATTTATGTATAAAACATAATGACAAGTAGACAATTGTCCTACATTATATCGGTTATTTTTTATACTTTTTTACATACTCATTAGGATTAAAACATAAATCTATATAACCATATTTAGTTGTTTTATTATTTGAATAAGCATCAATTTTCATTTTTGCTTCATAAGATATTTCACTAATTCTCTTAACGTTATCATTGGTTTTTACTAGTGGATTTACATATCTTGTTTTAGAATTAATTGATACACAATATTTATTTTCAACTGGTATTTGAGATTCGCTTACTTCTTTTTCTTGGAATAGTTTAAAAGCATCACTAATTTTAGTGTCAGGACAATTTAAAATTTTTGCTACTATTTCACTTTCTTTTAGCTTATATAAATCTTCTAATGATAAGTAGTTTCTATTAATCATGACCTTAATAATATCTGCAATAAATTGCATTGATACTTTATCAGGAGTTGATATCCACTTAGGCCACAAGGTTGAGGCAATATCAATGTAATTTTCACAAATTGTTAAATTTTTAAAGCCTATTTCCTCTATTCCATCTTCATTAATTAAAATGGTTAAATCATCATAAGTTTTCTTTATGATGTCCAAATCCCAGACTCTAAAAAAGTTTAAACCACTAGAAAATGTATACTCTAAACGATCTGATGAAAGTCTCGGAGTTTCATTGTCAGCAATTGGATACATTTTGTAATCAATTACTTCCTCAAAATTTATATTATCTCTTTTTAATAGATTTCTAATATCTTTTGAATTAACAATTATTTCTTCAGTTAAGTATTCAGTTGCTTCTTGATTTTCATGATCACCATGTAAAAAATCAATACAATGTTTAAAAGCAGGACAAGCAATATCATGAAACAAAGCCGCTAATGTTTGCTCTTTACTTTTTGTAAAGTTCCAAACTATTAATGCTGAGCCAACACTATGTTCAAGATTAGAATAAAATCTTGCATTTTTAAAACTGCCAGCATAATCCATGCCACAGCTAATACCGATATATTTCAATCTTTGCATTTCTTTAGTAAATATATAATCATCTAACCAAAGAGGGTATTCTGCAGTTAAAATTTTAAAGTATTCTTGGGTTTCATCATTTAATGTACTTAAATAATTAGACATATATATCACCTTGGTTATATATAATAACATGTTCATGATATAATTAATAGGTAAGATAGGTGATTAATATTGCAAGAAAAATTTATAAATTTACAGCTACAATAATTCAAAATCAGAATATGGATGCAGGATACATAGAAGTACCATTCGATGTTGAAAAAGAATTTGGTAAAAAAAGAGTTTTAGTTGAAGCGACATTTGATGGATATAAATATTTAGGACAATTAGTAAGGATGCAAACAAAATGTCACATAATTGGCATTCGAAAAGACATAAGAAAAGCGATAAATAAGACATTTGGTGATACAATTCAAGTAACAATTAAAGAAAGGAATAAAAATAATGATTGAAATATTGAAAAAAGAAGATTTAAATAAATATAAGGAATTAATAGATGCGTGTTTTGGAAGCAGTACTGATTTAATTAATTATGAAAAATATATGGAAAGTTCAAATTATACTATTCTAGTTTTTAAAGAAAATGAAAAAATAATAGGATCAGTTACTTATTATAAAATTGAATTATTTACATTTGGCTATTATCCAGCAGTTCAATTATTTAATGTTTGTGTTTTGCCAGAATACAGAAAAAATAATATTGCTGCAAAACTAATTGAAGAAGTGGAAGTTTTTTGTAAAAATAACGGCTATAAACAAATGTTTATAAATTGTTTAGAGCAATTAGGTGGGTTTTACGAAAAAATCGGTTTTACAAAAGATGATTCAGTTAAATATATAAAAATGGTATTTTAAATGTTTAATGATAAAGTTTATGAACTAACTAAATTAATTCCTAAAGGAAAAGTTACTACGTATGGTGAAATAGCTAGAAAACTGGGTAATAAAAATTATGCTAGGGCTGTCGGCAATGCACTTCATAATAATCCTTATCCAGTATTTGTTCCATGTCACAGAGTAGTTAATTCACAAGGAAATTTAGCTAAAAACTTTGGTTCTCATGGAAAAATTAAAACTCAAGAAAAATTATTAAAATCAGAAGGAGTTGAAGTTATAAACTATAAAGTGGATTTGGAAAGATATTTATATATATTTGAATGAAATTTGACATTTCATCCTTTTTGTATTACTATAAAATTATAATTGTTCTAAAATGAGTGATGAATTATGAAAATGGAAGATGTTAAACAAGTTCTTAAAAAACATGATATTCAACCAACTAATCAAAGGGTCATAATATTAAATTATTTGATGAATAATTATGATCATCCATCTTGTGATAAGATTTATGATGAGTTATCTGCTATTTATCCAATAATGAACAGGGCAACAATTTATAATTCTTTGAATTTATTTGTTGAAAAAGGTATTTTAAGCCCTATTTATTTAAATGATAAATGTAGATATGAAATTAAAAAACCAGGACACGGGCATTTTATATGTCAGGAGTGTCAAAAAATAACTGATTTTAGTGTGAATCTAAATAATAGTTATAGTTTAGACGGTTATGAGGTTTTAAATACTGATATAACATTTAGAGGAATTTGTCCATTATGTTTAGAAAAAAAGAAGGAGGAATAAACAATGAACAATGAAGAAGCAGTTCACAGAATGCCTTTAATTGGTGATAAGGCACCTAGCTTTAAGGCAAGAACAACACAAGGGGATATTAATTTCCCAGAAGACTATAAAGGAAAGTGGGTTATTTTATTTTCTCATCCAGCTGATTTTACACCGGTTTGTACGACAGAATTTATGACATTTGCTCATATGGCTGAAGAATTTAAAAAACTTAATACTGAATTAGTAGGGTTATCGGTTGATGGCTTAACATCTCATATTGCTTGGTTAAGAAAGATCCACGAGCTTGAATGGAAAGACATGAAAAATATTGAAGTTCAATTTCCATTAATTGAAGACATTAAAATGAATGTCTCTAGATTATATGGAATGATTCAAGGTGAATCAGATACTCAAGCAGTTAGAGCTGTATTTATAATTAATCCAGAAGGTATTGTAAAAACAATTATGTATTATCCAGCATCTACTGGTAGAAATATGGAAGAAATTAAAAGAGTTATTATTGCTCTACAAAAATCAGAAAAAGAATCAATCGCGACTCCTGCTAACTGGCAACCAGGTGAGGATGTTATTATTCCAGCGCCAGGAAGTTGTGGTTCTGCTAAAGAAAGAATGGAAAGTCAAGATGAAGATAACTACTGCTTAGATTGGTTCTTGTGCTTTAAAAAAGAAAAAAATAAATAGAGTTTAATGCTCTATTTTTTAAGACTATTAACAAAGTAAAGGCTTGGTAATAGTCTTTTTAAATGAAAAAAACAATTATTATTGCTCATTTATTAGTAGTTATAATGTCTTGGATAGCATTTTTATGTTAGATTGGAAGTTGGTTTTTGTTAGTGTTTTGGTGTATATATTGTAAATAATATTGTCCGGTACCCGTGTTCTTTCAAAGGTACAATTCAATTATAAAGAAACACCTTTTGTTGGTTAATATTTTAATAAGTTTCTACGTTTGTTTAAAATAAAATAAGTATCTTTAAGATCACAGTAAATAT
>JAAZHN010000164.1 GCA_012510695.1 Mollicutes bacterium | reverse complement strand
TTCAATTACTGGCTCTTCAATTACTGGTTCTTCAGCAGTAACTTCTTCAGTTTTTTCTTCAATTACTGGTTCTTCTTGTTCAATTCTTGAGATAAACATTTCAGCAGTTGGTAGCTCGATATCAGAAAAATCTTTTAAGGCTTCTTCTACATCAATTGTTTGTTCTTCTTCAAACATTTCTTCCGGTTTAAATTCCATTTCTATTTTTTCTATATCGAGTGCTGGAGCAATTCCAAATACCGTTGACATATTATTTGCCGAGAATGGCGGATCGAAGTCTTGGACTTCTTGTTTATCTTCCAGTTGATCCTCTTTATTTTTGGCTTTCTCTTCAAGGAATTTTTCTAAATCAATTAAATTATTCCTTCTATTTTCACGGCTTTGTTCTAAATCTTCTTTTTTAATTTTTTGAACTTTCGGTTTTTCTGTTTTTGTTTTAACTGATTTATTATCTTCTAATAAACTTTCTAAATCGTTTGTTAAGTTAGAAACATCGTTTTCTAGACTATTTTCAACATTAGTAGTTAAGTTGGTATAGGTAGCATTTAATAACTCAATTAGATCAGTTAAAGAAGCATTAGAGGCATCTAAATCAGTAATATATCCTCTAATATCAGTTAAACTTTGATTAAGATCTGTAACAGTTGATTCAATCTCACTTAAAAATTGATTTCTTTTTCCTTCAGCTTCTTCAATTTTTTGATTTATTGAATTTTTATCTAATAAATTATATTCATCATTTGTATCTAATACACTAGTTAATTTATTTGTTATTGTTTCAAAATCTATATTAATTTTTTCTGTTTCTTCTTCACATTTTTTTATTTCAGCAAAAATAACATCGATTTGTTCACTATAATCTTTAATACTTTGATTATTGTCATCGATTTGTTGTTCTTTGGCTTTAACTTCTTCTTCATATCTTTTTTTAAGAATAGCCATTTTTTCTTGGATTGAAGCTAACAAACTGCTAATTTTTTCCAATTAAAACACTCCCTACTATCATATTTAAAATTATAACAAAGAGTAACTTGATTGTAAAGCCAAAAACAGTTGGTAAAATGCGATTATTAAGAAAAAGATTCACTATTATTTTAGTGAATCTAGAATACTTATAAACTCTTCTTCAATTTCTATTTTTCTTTCATTTGTAACCGCTTCAAATCTAAGTGTTAAATCTGGTCCTGTATTAGATGCTCTGATAAGTGCCCATCCGTCTGGAAAAGAGGCTCTTACTCCATCGATATCTATTACTTCATAACCTTTATTTAAGGCATACTCTTTAACTTTTTCAACGATTTCAAACTTTGTTTCTTCAGTTACTTTATATTTTATTTCATCAGTTGAATAATAATGGTTAATCCCCGCATATAGGTCACTTACCTTATAATCGGTCTTTGATAATATTTCTGCTAATCTAAGTCCTGCATAAAGACCATCATCAATACCTGGGAAACGATCATTAAAGAAAACATGTCCTGAGTACTCTGCAGCAAAATCTACATTTTCTTCATGAACTTTTCTATATAAGTATGAATTTCCAGTGCGCCACATAACTTTTTCAATATTTAATTTATCTAATTCATCAAGTAGTGTTTTAGAACATTTAACATCAAAGATTGCTTTTCTAACACTTAAACTATTATTCATATAACGATAAAACATGATCATTAATACATCAGAATTGATTATATTACCTTGTTCATCAATAACTCTTACTCTATCACCATCAGCATCTAAGGCAATGCCTAAATCATAGCCTAATTCAACAACTCTTTTTTGTAAATCAACTAAGTTAGAAGCAACTGAAGGGTCTGGATGATGATTAGGGAATGTTCCATCACTATCACAGTAAATTAGGTCATATTCAATTGGTAAAAGATCTAAAACTTTTTTTAAATAAACTGAAACAGTCCCATTTCCACAGTCAAATACTGCTCTTATCTTTTTTTCACCAAAATTAAGTGAATTTTTAATTAAATTTAAATATTCTTCTTCAATATCATATTCCGAAACAGTACCACTACCTTGTAAGTAGTTTCCTGCTACTGTGAAATCTTTAAAGTCTTCAATATCTTTACCTGCGGCATTACCGACATTAGTAAATGAAATTTTAAAACCATTATATTCTTTTGGATTGTGACTAGCTGTAATCATTAGTCCTGCCCATTTATTTAATAATACTCTTGCATAGTAATACATCGGGGTTGTGACAAGACCAAGTCTAATAACATTAACTCCAGTACTAAGTAGCCCTTCAACTAATCTTTGTTCTAAGCCTGGTGATGAAAGACGATTATCATGGGCAACTAAAACCTCATTAATATTTTGTTTTAAAACATATGAACCAAAACTTTGTCCTAATGTATATGCAAAATCATTATTGATTTGCTCTGGATATAAACCTCTTAAATCATATGCTCTAAATACTCCTGTATCAATCATTTTCTTGCCTCCAATTCTTTATTAATTATTTCTTTATATTTACTAACTCCTGGTTGATCAAATGGATTAACATTTAGTAAATAGCCACCAACTGCGGCGCTTAATTCAAAGAAGTAAATTAAATCACCTATATTGCGGGCATTTAGTTCATCCATTTTAATAATATTACTTAAAGTATGATCTTGTTTATGAGCAAGTGCTACACTTTCTAAAGCAATATTATTTATTTCATTTAAATCTAGGTTATATTCATCTATTCTTAAACTGCCATAATTTTCAATCCCAATTACTGTCTCAAAAAGAATTCTACTGCCTTCTTGGAAGTATTGACCTAATGAGTGCAAATCTCTTGTATTAATTGCTGAAATTGGCATTATGCCTTTATTTTCTTTGCCTTGGCTTTCTGCAAATAATTGTTTTAACCACTCAGTAAAGTATAATAATTTTGGTTCATATACTGTAAATGATTCAAGATAATGACCATCTCTATAAAATTTATCACGAATAAATGCATAACGAAATGCTTCGACTTTATCACTGCCTCTAGCGCCTTCTAACAATTCTTTAACGTCAATTCCAGCAACAGCAATTGGTAAAAGACCTGCCGCTGTTAAGACTGAGAATCTTCCCCCAATGTTTTTAGGAATTGTAAATGATAAGTACTTGTGTTCATTTACTTGGTTTCTTAAATAACCTGATTTTTGATCTGTTGTAATAATAATTCTTTTTCTTGCTTCTTCATAATCATACTTAGAGATTAATTCTTTTCTTAATAATTCAAAAGCAAGATTAGACTCTAGTGTTGAACCTGATTTTGAAACAACATTAATTATATAATTTTTATTTTTTAAATATTCAATTAATTCACTGTGATATGCCGCGGATAATGAGTTACCTGCAAAGATGATTTCAATATCATTTTTAGCAAAATAAGGAGTTAAGGCATCGATTACTGCCTTAGCTCCTAAATATGATCCACCTATACCAACTACAACTAAAGTATCATAAGTATTTCTAATCTCATTACTTGTTTTAATAAGCAGTTCTAACTCATCGGGCATTATGCACTTATTAACATCTAACCAATCGCTCATTACATCGATTGTTAGTTTTTCTCTAATTGAAGTAACTTTAGTATGATACTCACTTACATCTTTTTTGTTGTAAGTTGTAAAGTCATACCTAATCATTTTTACCCTCAATATAGACTGTAACTGTGTGAACAATCTTATCATTAACTAATGGGATATATTTCTTAGTTGACTTCTTCTTATCGATTTCTATACCTTTTTTAGTTTTTGAACGAATTACTTTTATTTTATAAGTTGTATCTTGATATTTATAATCGATTGAGAACTCTTTCCATTTTGATGGAACATTAGGTTCTATATATAGTTTATTATCAATTTTATTAAATCCTAAGATATCGATAATACCAACACGCCAGAACCAAGCACTTGAACCTGTATACCATGTCCAACCACCACGACCTGGATAGTCTTTATTACTGTAAATATCTGCGGCAACTACATATGGTTCAGTATGGTATTTCATCGCATCTTCTTTAGTTAAAGCATGATTAATTGGATTAACCATTTGATAGATTTCAAATGCCTTATCATTATCTCCTGCTTCAATTAGAGCCATAACATACCAAGAAACAGCATGTGTATATTGTCCACCATTTTCTCTTATACCTTCTGGATAATTCATAATATATCCAGGATTTTCTTTATTATGTTGGAAAGCTGGGGTTAATAATTTAACAATCTTATTATTTTTATCAACTAGTTTAGCTTCAACAGCATTTAAGATTGATTCTCTTTGCTTATCATCAGCTATCTTAGTAAGAATTGAGAAACTTTGTGAGATTAAGTCAATCGCACATTCATCATTATCTTTAGAACCTACTTTATTACCACTGTCAAAGAAAGCTCTTAAGAAGTATTCTCCATCCCAAGTATTATTTTGTAATGATTCAATCATGGTTTTATTAAATGTTTCATATTTCTTTAAATCTAATTTTGGATGATGAACTTTGGTAAATTCCATAAATTTTTCAATCATGAAATATAAGAAGAATCCTAACCAAACACTGGTTCCTTTTCCTTTTTTACCTATTTCATTCATTCCGTCGTTCCAGTCACCTCCACCCATCAGTGGAATACCGTTTTCACCTAGTTCACTCATCGATTTATGGATTGCCTTTTCTAGGTGAGTATATAAAGAATCAGTATGTTCTGTATAGGTAAATTCCATGCCTCTTTCCATTTCATAACTTTCTAATTCTTTACCAACAACATATGGAACTTGTTCATCTAAGATTGAATAGTCTCCTGTTATACGGATATATTCACTTGTTGCATAAATCATCCATAAATAATCGTCTTTATAACGACTTCTTAAACCAAAGCTATTATAAACATGCCACCAGTGCAGGACATCTCCTGCTTCAAATTGATGAGAAGCATTAATTAAGATTTGTTTACGGGTAATTTCTGGTTCAACTAAGCAAATGTTCATTGAGTCTTGTAATTGATCTCTAAAGCCAAATGCTCCACCAACTTGGTAATAACCCGCTTTTGCATATAGTCTTGATGATAGAGATTGATATAATAACCAACCATTAAGCATATAATCAAAACTTTTATCTGGGGTTTTAACTTGAATCTTACCTAGTTTTTCTGACCAATAATCTTTTACTTTAGCTAGTTCTTTATTAACAGCTTTTATATCTTGATATTTTAAATATTTATCTGTCTTACCATTATCGAATGTTCCTAACATAAAGGCAAATTCTTTTTCTTCGTTAGGTTTTAAAACAAATTCATTTTCTACTTCTTTAAATAGAACTTTATCGATACTATAATTAGTTAATTTTTCTGTTGAAGAGATAAATGTTGTTAAATGCTTGAATCCTTCATGATATACATTTTTTAAAGTAACTAAATTATAATCTTCATGATAATCACAAAGAATATGTCTACCTGTTTTGTCTTCACTTACCCCTAATGTTGGGTTAATGAAGAAGGTGAAATTAACTTTCCTTGCTCCAATATCAGTATTTTTAACCTTATATTTATAAAATTTAACTGATTCATCTTTTGCAACAAATGTTGTGTATGATACATCTAAATCATCTACTTCAGCTTTAAACTCTGAATAACCAAAACCATGTTTAACAAGGTCATAATTGATATTCGCATCATTAATCCTTACTGCTTCAGATAAGTCATTTAATAATGTATCATTAGTCCAAGATGTAAGTTTATATTCCCGACTATTTTCTGAATAAGTAAATCCACAGTTATTATTTGTAACAATCGTTCCAAACTTTGGATTAGCAATTACATTACTCCAAATAATTGGGGTATTTTTATCAACGATTAGGTATTCTTTACCATCATTAACAAATCCGCCAAAACCATTAAAGAAATCTATTTCTTTTTGTTTATAAGGTATTGGAACACTGTCTTTTAATTGATATTGAGTTAAATCACTTATCGTATTTAATTTTTGTAATTCTTCAATATATTGATATAAAGTTAAATACTTACCAGCATCAATTTTTAGTCTAGCAGTCATTGAAAGTAAAATGTATTCTTCTTCAGTAACTTCATCTCTTTCAACTACATATATACTTCCCGGAATTTTATGGAAAGAATTAATCGCATACATATGGTATTTTTCATCTTCGATTTGTTTAGCAATTATTTCAGCATAATTAGGGTCTTCTGCATTTAAGAAGACAAGGTCAATAAATATTGATTTACTCTTATAGTATTCAAAGGCATGTAACACTTCTTTAACAATACTAATGTCTTCAATGCTCTTAACATCAACTAAGATAATTGGTCTATCTCCTGAGACTCCGAACTTCCATAAGTTCTTTTGTCCTAAGACATTTTTTCTTAGTAGTTCAATTCTCTCTTCATTAATTGAAATCTTACTTGTTTGATATAAGTAATTTAACATTGTGTTATATATTCTCATATCACCCGCAGTAATATTAACCATTTTACTTGAAACATTGGCCATGATAGTCGCGACTTCAAAGGCTCTTTCATTAATAACTGTTTTGTTTTTATAAGTACTAACAATATTCATTACTTGTTCTTTACTCTTACCAAAACCAATAATTAAATAGACTGTTTTTTCATTACCTTTTTCAACAGTTATTTGGTTTCTTAAACTAATTATTGGGTCTAATGAAGCACCTAAATAACCAGAAAGATCTTTTTGTAAGCCCGCTGGATTAGTCGCACTGTTACCACGTCCTATAAATTTAACACGATCAGTTTCAAATTGATATTCAGTATCAGGATTATCAATTAACAAACGATTGATTAAATAATAAGTACTTGGTGATGTTTTAGATTTTCTTCTCATAATAATTGAATTAGTTACTTCATCATATTCCGGTTTAATAAATAAATTATTATATACTCGATGAGCTATATCATCATTATTATCACAAATGATTGGCTCCATATATGATGTTAACTCTAAACGACGATCTTTTTTAGATGAGTTTCTAAATGTTATTTTTCTAATTTCTGCATGATCCATCTTCGCAACAACTACTTCTGTAGTCGTCATAATTCCATAATCAGATCTAACAAATTTAATTCTATCTAAGTTAAATACTACTTCATATTTATCTGGTTTAATATTCATCGGAGCATAAGTATTTGACCAAGTTTTATTAGAGTCTAAATCCTTAATGTATAAGAACATTCCATAATCTTGTTCAGTTATTTTACGATATCTATTTAATTGAATGGTCCTATATCTACTAAAGCCATTACCACGATCATTAATTAAAACACTATATTTAGCATTCGATAAAACAGATATTTCTGGCATCGTTGAAATATGTTTAAATATTCGCATATCATTAGCAAATGGTTCTTTTTCATAAGTATATTTTTTATAACGCATTGATTTTAAGTTAATAACTGGTTTAATTTGAACCTTTTCTTTATTTAAAATTTCAAAAGTACGATTATTAACATCACCCATAAATAAGTGTTGTAAAACATTTTCATGTAAGTAATTAGCAATCGCGCCTAAAACCATTCCTTGATGGTGAGCATAATAAGCATAAACTGTTGCTTTATCATCAACATCGTATGATTCATAAAAACCATATTCACCTTCTAAACCTAAGTTTTTAAATTTCTTTAAGTTGTTTAAAACATCTTTAGGGAACTTAGTAATCGCTAAAATAGAACTATAAGGAGAAATTACTATCTTACTTACAGGTTCTTCTTTTAGTCTTAAATAAGGAATTCCAAATGCACGGTATTTATAATTTTGAGCATCATCAAGTTCATTGTAAGCTGACTCTGAAATACCCCATGGTAATTTACGATTAATTTTTTTCATGTATTCTTTTTGAACATCATGACAAAAATGATAACTTTCATCAATTAAAGTATTTGGATAAGTATACATATATAATAATGGCATGAAATATTCAAAAGCAGTACCTGACCAAGATAGTAATCCTTTACGATTATTATGAGCAGTTAGGGTTTTATCTAATTGGAACCAATGATGACTTGGAACATCTCCTTTAGCAATCGCGACAAAACTTGTAATTCTTGATTCACTAGCAAACTTATTATAACAATATGGTTCTAATCTTTCTTCATCATCATTAAAGCCAATGCTAAATACATCATCTTCTGATAATAATTCACTAAAATCTGTTTTCTTAATTAATTTTTCTAATCTTTTCTTTAATTCATCATTATTACCATATCTAGCAACATATTCTTTAGCAATAATCATACTAGCAACAAAGTTACCACTGTCTACTGATGAAACAAAGTTAGGTGGTAATACTTCAAGGGTTTTAACATCATACCAATTATATAAATGACCATTCCATTTATCTAACTTTTCAATCGAAGTAGTTATATTTTCTAAGAAAATCATTGCTTCAGATGGGTCTATTATTTTTAACTCAGCTGCCGCGACAACTGATGTTAATGAGAACCCAATATTAGTCGGAGATGTTTTATAATCATCCTTAATACTACGATTTAATTGATAATTATCCGGAATCAAATAATTATTTTCTTCAGTTAATCTTTCACCAAAGAAGTTCCATGTTCTCTTAGCAATATCATATAAATAATGTTCACTTGAACTTTTAATATCATGATTTTCTCTTATCATATCTTTACTCATTAAATAAGCTAAGACTGGACTTAAGAAGAATAATAAAGCAAGTCCAAAACCAATTAGTAAATGGCTATTAGTTATCAGGGCAATTAAGATAATAACAATTCCATATACATAATTAATCCAAAATTGTTTAATAACATTACCTAATGTTGATTTAACAGTCTTTTCAGCATCTTCTGCAGTTATCCAATTAAGTAAATGTTTCTTACTAACAAACATACGGTGAAGTGCTCTAATAAATGAATTAACATAAAGATAAGCATTAAATGGAATGCTAGTAAATACTGATGCTCCCCTTAATAAAATTGCTTTTCCACCATAAGTTAAAACATTATAATATTTAACTGTAATTCCATTTTTTCTTCTTAATCTTAAACGACCAAATAGATAAAATAATGATGGCAGTGATGTTGCAACAATTACAAATAAGATCCACCAACCAGGATGAACAACATCTGAAATAAAAGCTAAAATTAAAGTTAAAGCTAAGAAGAAATCTAACATTCCTCTTCTTAAGTTATCAAATATTTTGAATCTTGAAATTAAAGAAATTTGATTTTTAACTTTCTTATTATGATAATCACGAACATTACCAAAAACCCAACTAAATATTTGCATGTCTCCTCTTGCCCATCTTGAACGTCTTGAAGCATCAATTAAATACTTAGAAGGGAAATCATCAATTAACTCAACATCAGTAATATTCGCACATCTAATATGCGCACCCTCAATAAGGTCATGACTTAAAATTAAATTATCTGGGAAACGATATTTTAAAACTTTTTGGAATACTTCAACATCATAAATACCTTTTCCAACGAAATTTCCTTCATTAAAAGCATCTTGATAGAAGTTTGGAATAATTGTGTTGTATGGGTCAAACCCTCCGACCCCAGCATATATTTGAGTAAATAAAGATTTATTAGTTGAGTCGATATCAACAGCAATTTTTGGTTGCATTAAACCATAACCACTTATTACTTGAGTTCCACTTTCATTTAGTACTGGTTTATTTAGTGGATGGGCCATTGCTGATACTAATGTTCTAGCACTGTTTAAAACTAACTTAGTATCCACATCTAGTGTAATAACATATTTAATTTTTTCTTTAAAATCTTTAAATGAATGACCAACAAATAATTTTTCTTGTTCTTTAACTGATAAATTACCTAAAATCAAGTCATTAAAATGAGTTAAAGCTCCTCTTTTTCTTTCATGTCCTAACCAAGTACCTTCACCTGGATTAAAGAAACGACGACGATAAACAAAGTAAAATATTTTACGACCATATTTCTTATTTAATTCATCAACCTTTTTATGTCCAGCTTCAACAATTAAGTGATCACCTTCCATTACTTCAGCATTTTCTTCTGAACAGTCTCCTAAAAGAGTAAAATAAATATTTCTTGATTTATTCGATAAATAATACATTTCTAAATTACCTAATACTTCGTTAACTTTATTTGGATTTTTAACTATCGTTGGAATAACTACCATTGTTTTTTGATCATTTGGTATTCCTTTAGAATAATCCATCTTTAATAAAGGTTTACTAGGTACTGTATCTTGAATCATTTTATTTAATAAAACAATTACAATTTCACTAATAGGTATAATTAAAACTAAGAATGCTAATAATCTAAATTCAAATAAATATTTACTTAATAAGAAGCTTATTCCTAAAGTAAAGAAAGTTATTCCTAGTAAATACCAAATAGCTCTAGCTTTAGCTTTCATTCTTTTTTATAAAAAAAAACCAATATGTTTATCTTTCTCTAATAAAGAATTAACATAATCAATATCAGCCATTCTCTTTTTACGAGCATTTTCTATTACAGCATTTCGATATTCATTCTTAGTGATATCATCCATCTTTGCATATTCTTTATCCTTCATCAGAGCCATTTCAATTTGACTTACACTACTAAATATTTTCTCTGATTTAATAGTTCCTACATTTTTAACAGTATAAAAAGCATTATTAATAAATATACTAGTCTTAGCATTTTCAACATGTTCATTATAAATAATATCTCTAAGAGCTAAATTATTTTCAGTTAAAGCTTCATTTAATTCTTTAAATATTACAGGACTATTTTCTCCCATTTCTTTTAATTGTTCATTAAAATACACAATAAAACTAGAAGTTGTTTTCTCATTAATACTTAAATAATTACTTAAACTAATACTTCTTCTAATTGCTAAGTCTTCAATCATTCGATCAATTAAAAAGTCTATTTCTTTCTTCTCATTTAAACGATTACTTTCTAAAGCACAGACATCACTTATTTTATCAATTAAAATAATGCCAATTAAAATAGGAATCAAACATAATTCTTGATATAAAAATACTACATCATTTTCTTTTTGATATTTATTTAATTCTCTAATAATAATTGATTCATTAATCCGATAATTATTATCTATTAAAATATCTTCAACTATTTTATAAAGATCAACATTCTTAGTTAAATACTTAACACTTCTTGAATCTTTTAAAAATTCTAAAATATTCGGTTTTTGTTCCACAATTAAATAATAATTATCCAAAATCCATTCATTAGTAATCCCAACAAATAAATGATTATCAGTCATCTCTAATAATCTTTTATAATGGTTTGTAATAACCTTAAAACTTTTTTTAACTCGCATTTTATCGACACTCCTATTATACTGAAAATATTATATCATATAGCCCCATAATATCAAAATAAAAGAGTTCCAAAAACTCTTTTAATAGTTAGTATTTAATAAACAAAATTAAGGAACATATATTGTGACATTTCCTGTTTTACTTGCATCACCTAATCTTGCATTAATAAAAGTTTGAGCAGAAGTATCTAATACAGTTATTGTTATTCCACTTGTAATATAACTAAACATATTCGTATAAGTTGTAACAGTTGTAAAATCAGCTAATCTAAAATCTAGGCTAGTTAATGAAC
>JAAZHN010000163.1 GCA_012510695.1 Mollicutes bacterium | reverse complement strand
GTTGGTAACCCTACAGAATTAACAACTAAATTATCAAATAGAGGAGTAGAAGTTAACTACGAGAATGGTTCAGATATAGTAATAAATAATACACAAACTACATTAACAAAAAATATAATAATTAAAAATAGTACAAGTAATAAAGTAGATTATCAACTAACATTTAATGATGTTATTAATAATATAACTGATAAAGGAAAACTAACATACTCTTATACATGTGTGGGAGCTGGTTGTGAAAATAGAAGTGATTTAGTAGTACCTAACTCAAATGATGGTTTAAGTTTAATTTTTAGCTTGAACACAAATGTAACTCATACCTATCAAATAACGTTTTCATATGATGGAACGCCAACAGGATCATTTTCTGGTATAATTGGTTTAATCAAACCTAATATTTTAATTGCAAGGCAAAATTTTATGTCAGAAGAATTATTTTGGGAACACCGAGGAAATATAACGGAAGTAACATTTGAAAATACAATTAACATTCCAAATGGAGTAACATCATGGGACGCGTCAGCAAGTCAAGACTCTAGTGTAATGGCCTATATAATCGATGATGGATTAGGTACAAATACATATAAATTATCCATTCAAAGTAATGGCATATTCAATGCTAATCCAAATAGTGCCTATTTATTTAGAGACTTCACAAAATTAAAAACAATAAATAACCTAGGGAACCTCAACATGAGTGCTGTTATTAATATGTCTCATATGTTTTTAAATTGTAATAGCCTCACTAGTTTAGATCTAAGCTCATTCAGCACAAGTAATGTAACCAATATGTATTATATGTTTTATAACTGTGCAAACTTGACAAGCCTTAATCTGGATTTAAGTAACTTTAATACTGCAAATCTCACTAGTACAGCTCAAATGTTTAATGGTTGTAGTAGCCTCACAAACCTAAACTTACGTAACGCAACTTTCATCTTGGTAACATCACATAATCTTATGCTTGATAATACAACCTCAGGAATAAATATAATGGTAAAAGACGTTGATGCTAAAACATTTATTGAAGCAAGATTAAGTGATGCAAATATAACAGGTAATGTAACTATATATGTTCCGTAATAAAATATTAAAATTAAAGGAGATAATATGGATATTAATAAAATACAAACAGATTCAAGAAAAGTTAAGAATGGAGATATATTTATTGCCCTAAAAGGTATATCTAGTGATGGGCATGAATATATTAATTCTGCTATAGAGAAGGGTGCTAGTAAGGTAATCGCATCTGTTAAGGGGAATTATTCTAATAATTCAATTATTGAGTATGTAGATGATACTCAGGAATATTTATATAACTTATTAGAAAGAGAAAATTTACCTAAAATAAATGATTTAACAATTATTGGTTTAACTGGTACTAATGGGAAGACTACTACTTGTTATTTAATTTATCAAATGCTTAAAAGTTTAGATGTTAAAGCTGCATACTTAGGTACTATTGGTTTATATTATTTAGATAATTTTAAAGAAATGAGTCATACTACTCCTGAAGTTTTAGAGTTATATAAATTATTAATTGAATTAGTGAATAATGGGATAACTCACCTTGTTATGGAAGTAAGTAGCCATGCCTTAGAACAAGACCGGATTCATGGACTTAAATTTAGTGTGGCTGGTTTTACTAATATGACTCAAGATCACTTAGATTATCATAAGACGATGGATAATTATTTAAATGCTAAGCTAAAAATATTTAATTATTTTAAAACTAATACTAAAATAGTAGTTAATAAAGACGATGAATATGCTAAGCATTTTATGAAAGATAATTATATTACTTTAGGAAAAAGTAATTGTGATTTAACAATTATTAAAAGCGAAACTCTGGGAGATAAAACTAATATAAGTTTTACTTATGACAATAAAG
>JAAZHN010000022.1 GCA_012510695.1 Mollicutes bacterium | reverse complement strand
CCTAATTTTCTTGCCGATCGTGGTGTAAATGTCATTATCAGCGGTGGTATGGGCGGAGGTGCAGTCGAGATATTTAATGAAAGGAACATCGAGGTTATTGTCGGAGCAAAAGGTAACGCTAAGGATGCGGTAGAAGCGTACCTGCAGGGTTCCTTAAAATCGACTGGTTCCGTTTGTCATGAACATCAGCATCATGATGAATGCGGCGAATAGAATAGCACATTTGTATTGTGAAATAGTGCTTGCACGGTGTAATTAGTGCAAGTACTATTTTTTACTACCGTACATATAGAATTGGAGGTTTATTAATGAAAGTTGGATTAATTAGATGTATGCAAACTGAGGATATGTGCCCCGGAACAACTGATTTTAAAGTGATGAAAGAGAAGAAATGCGCATTTGAAGGTATCAGAAGAGGAAATAGAAGTTACTGGAGTGAACACTTGTGGCGGTTGTCCTGGGAAAAAGGCAGTAACCAGAGCGGCTGAAATGGTAAAACGAGGTGCAGATACTATTGTTTTGGCTTCATGTATAACAAAAGGAAATCCTATTGGATTCGCATGCCCGTACGCACAACAGATGAGGGCTGCAATTGAAAAGAAGGTTGGAAAAATAATAAAGATTATTGATTATACGCACTAATGGTAAAGGTATTTGTAAAATAACCTTTCACCGTTAACCGTTCTACCAAACGGACATATTGGGGTTGACTGCATCTATCGAACAGGTAAAAACTGTGGACTGTATCTACCGAACCAATAGGTTGAAAATGTGTTATTATTGTAATTAAAAACATACGGTCGAGCCATGTTGAGAGTTTTGTAGTATTAGAAAGAGTGATTTAAATGGAAAGAAAAATTAAAAGTAAAATAACTGGGTATAGGACAGTTGATGGAGCAGGAGTTAGTTTAGTTAGAGTTTTAGGTAATAAAACAGTTTCTGAATTTGATCCTATCTTAATGCTTGATTCATTTGACAGTGAAGATCCAAAAGATTATATTGCTGGATTTCCTGATCATCCTCATCGTGGAATTGAAACAATTAGTTATGTTTATGAAGGGTCGATGACTCATAAAGATAGCTTGGGTAATGAAGATACAATAAATTCAGGCGAGGTTCAGTGGATGACGGCGGGTTCTGGAATTATTCATGCTGAATCTCTGCCAGCTAGCAAAAGATTATTAGGAGTTCAACTATGGTTAAATTTACCAGAAAAAGATAAAATGTGTGATCCTGAGTACTTGGCAATTAAAAATGAAAATATAAAGGAAATTGAAATTCCTGCTGGAAAATTAAGACTTCTAGCTGGCACTTATTTAGAACATAAAGGTTATCAAAGCAAATATTTACCACTAGATTATTATGATATTCATCTTAAGTCGGGTGAAATAAAAATAGATACTGCAGAGGAATCATCAATTATGTTATTTACTTTATTAGGAGAAATTATGGTTGGTGGAGAAAAAATAGAAGAAAAAACTGCTGTTAAAATAACTAGTGGAAACTATGTTAAGATAGAAGCAGAAGGTGAAGCCCAAGTATTGTTTGTTTCATCTAAAAAATTAGATGAACCAGTATTTTGGGGAGGGCCAATTGTTATGAGTTCTAGAGAGGACTTATATCAAGCATATATAGATCTTGAAACTGGACAATTTTTAAAGAAAAAAATAGATTATTAGGAGGCAATATGAAAGTTTTAGGAATAGTAGGATCATTAAGAAAAGAATCTTATAATTTAAAATTAGCTAATTTAATTAAAGACAATATCGATTATGAAATGGAAATAGTAACTTTAGAAAATATTCCAATGTTTAATGAGGATCTTGAATATCCAGCACCAAAAAGTGTTTTAGAATTAAGAGATAAAGTATTAAATTCAGACCTTATTTGGATATTTAGTCCTGAATATAATAATGGAATTCCTGGAGTATTAAAAAATACTTTAGATTGGTTAGGAAGACCAAGAAGTGAAGAATTAGGTCAAGTAATGAGTAAAAAGAAAGTTATTTTATCAGGGGTTACTCCTGGTAAATTTGGAACGATTAATGCTTATAATGATTTAGTTCAATTAATGGTATTTTTAAATACTAATTTAATGGCAAGACCAAGATTAACAATTCCTAATGCAGAATTTAATTTAACTCCTGATAATCACTTTATTCAAGATGCAATTAAAGCCTTAGATAGGTTTATTAAACAATAATATGAAAAAAAGAAGAAGATTAAAAAGAAAAGTTAAAATAATATTTTTAATTATTATTCTTGGAATCTTTGTTTGGCTTAATTATTTAGATAATTTTAAGACTATAGGTAAAGTATTTGGTGAAGTTAAGTATTTTACTTCAGTAGTTAATGAAAAAGGTAAAGAGTTATTTAATCAAGAAGAATTAGCAAGACAAAAAGAATTAATTAAATTAAGAGCATTATTTAAAGAAGATGAGAATTATGCTAGTGAGTCAATCTTAGTTTATGATATAAAAAATAAAGATATAATTTTTTCTAAAGAAGAAAATAAAATTATTGTCCCTGCTAGTTTAACTAAGTTATTTGTAATAGATTATGCTTTAACATTTACTAATCCTGAGGATATAGTTAATGTAACTAAAAAAGTTTTATATATGCCAAAGAAGAACTCATCTTCTGCTAGATTAACAGTCGGTAATTATACTGTTAATGATTTAATAAAAGGAATGCTTGTTCCATCCGGTAATGATGCTTCTTATGCTTTAGCTGAGTATTGTGGTAATATTTTAGATTCTAATTCTTTAGATAAACAAAAAGAGTTTTTAGAAAGCTTAAACAAATATTTATTAGAGTCTGGTTATCAAGACACAGTTATAAATGATCCAAGTGGTTATGATTTGGAAACTAAAACATCAAGTAAGGATCTATTAAAATTAAATTTAAAACTTTTAAACTATGATTGGTTTAAAGACATAGTAAGTAAGGAAACTTATTCAATTATTACTCCAGATAATAAAAAATTAACTTGGAAAAATACTAATCAATTTTTAAATGAAGATTCTGAACATTATAATCCCAATGTTTTTGGAATAAAGACAGGTGGTTTAAAAGGGCATTATAACTTAGTTAATTTAACTAAAATAAAGCAAAAAGAGTATTTAATAATTACTTTAGAAGCATTTACTGAAGAAGAAAGAACTGAAGATAATAAAAAAATCATCGAAAAACTAGATTACTAGTTTTTTTATTTGTGATTTTAAGTTATAATAGATAATAGAGTAGGTGTGAAAAATGAAAGAAAGAATATTAATTAGTATTAATTTAGTTGTGTTACTTGTTTTTTTGGGGTTTTCATATGTAGCATTTACTATAGCAACAAAAAAAGATGCGCCTAAGGTTATTCAACAAACTATCATTGAAAGTGTAACAGTTAATGATACATTAACAATAAGTGCAGTTGGAGATTGCACACTAGGATCTGATCCAAGATATTTAGTTCATGATTCTTTTATTAAATTAACAGAAAGAAATAATCATGATTATGGAATGTATTTTAGGGGTGTTCAAAGTGTTTTTGCTAAGGATGACTTAACGATTGCTAACTTGGAAAATACATTTACTGATGCGACTGAAAGGGCTAATAAGACATTTACTTTTAAAGCTCCACCTAGTTATGGACAAATATTATCTTTAGGAAGTGTTGAAGTAGTTAATTTAGCCAATAATCATACTTATGATTTCTTAGAACAAGGTTATAAAGATACATTAAAAACCTTAGATGATTTAGGTATATCTTATTTTGGGGAAGATATTATTAAGATTATGGAAGTTAAAGGAGTAAAAATCGGCATGATCGGTTATTATTCACTTTATAATAAAAATATTAAAGAAGATTTAGACAAAGGTTTAACAGCTTTAAAAAAATCTAATGTTGATTTAATCTTAGTTACATTCCATTGGGGAATTGAAACTCACTATCGTCCTCAAGAAAGTCAAAGAGAATTAGCGAAGTATGCAATCGATAATGGAGCTGATCTTATCATTGGTCATCACCCACACCGTGTTCAAGGACTTGAAACATATAAGGGTAAACATATTGTTTATTCTTTAGGAAACTTCTCATTTGGCGGACATGTTAATCCTAAAGATAAAGATTCATTTATTGTCCAAATGGTTTATAAATTAAAAAATAGTAAAATTGAAGATGCTCAAATTAAAATAATTCCTGTTTCAATTTCTTCAAAAAAGAATGTTAATGATTTTCAACCACAAATATTAGAAGGTAAAGAAAAAGATAGAGTATTAAAGAAAATCTTAGATTTAAGTTATAATTTCGAATATCAAGACGAATAAGTGCTATAATAATAAAAGAGGTTATATGGAAATAAAGATTAAGGATCAAAAAATAAATTATCAAATAACCGGTATGGGAAAAAGTGTAGTTATCTTACACGGTTGGGGGTCATCTAAAAGCGTTTTTAAATCATTAATTGAATTTTTAAGTGCTACTCACCAGGTAATTGCCTTAGACTTACCTGGTTTTGGTGAAAGTGAAAGTTTGAAAACTCCTTGGACATTAGATGATTATGTTGATGCGGTTAAAGAGTTTTTAAAAGAATTAAAAATTAAAAATCCAACACTCATTGGTCACTCATTTGGTGGTAGAATATCAATTAAGTTAGGTTCTAGTGATGATGTAAAATTAGATAAAATAATTTTAATCGACAGTGCTGGAATTAGAAGAAAAAAATCAAGTCTAAAAGTTAAGTTATTAAAAATCTTAAAAAATACAATTGGTAGATTAATGCCATCATTAGTAATGAAGATGAAAAATAAATTAGGCTCAACTGATTATAAAAATGCAAATCCGATAATGAAAGAAACATTAGTTAATGTTATTAAAGAAGACTTAGAGCCTTTACTTCCAAAAGTTAAATATTCTACATTACTTATTTGGGGAGTAAATGATCAAGATACACCGATTGAAGATGCTTATATTATGGAAAGTAAAATTAAAGATTCAGGATTAGTAAAAATTGAGAATGCTGGACATTATTCATTTTTAGATAATCCATATTTAACTAATCAAGTAATAGAGATATTCTTAGGAGGAGGTAAGTGATGAATTACTTATTTTTAACAACATTTATTATTAATTTTTTATTATATTTTAGACATAATATCCATATGTATCAACTTAATTACTATAAACCAGAAGTTCAGTCTAAGTGGTTAAAAAATAACTATCCACTACTACTAGTTAATAATGGAATAAGTATTATCCAATATATTTTAATAATGTTTAATAATATTGAAATAGCTACTGCTTTAGGACTATTATTAATTGTCTATAATTTCCCTAAGAAGGCTAAGAAAAAGTTAGTGTTTACTCCTAGAGTAATGAGAATGATAAGTGAAACATTTATTTTACTTACTGTTACAATGTTTTTATTTTATACATTTAAAATTGGTTTAATTCACTATGCTTTAATTTTAATATTTATTGCAACTCCATATATTTTATTATTTGTTGATTACTCGCAAAGACCATT
>JAAZHN010000162.1 GCA_012510695.1 Mollicutes bacterium | reverse complement strand
TAGTTAGGGTGATAAGATGATAAATTATAAAAAGAACTTATTATTATCAGTTATAACATTAATAATCTTTAGTACGATGATTGGTGTTACTTATGCTTTTTTTAGTATTAAAACTGTTGGTAATGAAGGGGCGAGTACTCATTTGATTAAAACAGCATCTAAGGAGATTAGATATAGTGATGGTACTTTACTAGCCAATGATAAAATGGAACCAGGTTATAATGAAACAAAAACAATTACTGTTGAAAATTTAGGTTCAAAATCAACAACATATAATTTAATTTGGCAAAATGTTACAAATAATTTATCAAGAAAACAAGATTTAGTTTATTCTTTAACTTGTTCTTCTAATATACCCACTAATACATGTAGTGGACTTACGCAAACACAAATTCCCAATACTGGAACTAATGCTCCTGTAATTAGTAATATTAATATTGCTACTGATGAAGTTCACACATATACAGTTACAGTTAGATATTTAATGCAATCAGAAGATCAAAGTATTGATATGAATAAAACAATCGTAGGTAAATTAGGCATAACAGAATAAGAAATTGAAGTGGAGGGTTTCAAATGAGAAGAAAAAGAAAATATATTGTTGCTTTTTCTTTATTCCTGCTCATCTCAATTCTTTTTTTTGTTTTAATTTCTAAACCCAAAGAAATGAAAATTAAATTTATTCAAAATAAAACAGGATATTATACTGAAATTAATTACAATAGAGTTAAGGCTAATAAATATAAGTTATTTGTTAAAAATACATCCAAAATAACTGTTTTTGAAAAAGAAATAACTAACGAATTAGTTAAGTTAGATTTACTATATCCCAATTATGGAGATATTTATGTAATTACTGTTTTAGCATATGATGAAGATAATAAAGCAATAGGCCAATCTAATGAAGTAGACTTTCTTTGGGATACTCCAACATTTGATCGAACAGGTGATTATATTATAAGCAAAACAAAAGATCGATCATTAAAAATTAATGGGGATATAAATACAAATTATTCTATTATATATAAATATGATAAAAAACAAATTGCTTCATCTTTAATAAGAAATAATCAAACAATTTATCCAGAAAAAGTATTTTCATATGATAAACAAAAAGTAACTGCTTATATTATGGATGGTGACTCAATTGTTGATAAGAAAAACTTATATGTTAATACAGAGAGGATATCACCGGTTAAAATAATTGATCCACTCGCGAACAAGGAATATGTTGTCGATAATTATTATGTAAAATTTACTGGTGGAGAAAATGCGAATAAGTATGAACTTACTATTCGTGAGGGAGACATTGATATATATAAAACAACTATTAGGGGCTCAAAACATTTTTATGTTAAGTCTAATATTTTTAAACCTAATAAAGCTTATATCTTTATTGTCAAAGCTCAATATAATGATTATTATGAGTTAGAACAAAAGCATGAATTAGGAATAATAACAAGAAATACTGATTATGTTTGGCCAGTCCACACTAATAGACATTTTTTAGTTAATCATGGTGAAAAAATCGAACTAGGAAATGTTTTACAAAATGTCAAAGTTATTTATACGACAGATGGCTCAACACCTTCAGAAAGAAATGGACGTTTTTATCAAGAACCAATCGCGATTAACAATAATATGGAAATCAAAGCAATCGCGATTAATAGTTATGGAGTAAAGAGTATTATTTCAACATTTAACTATAAAATTGCCAAAAAAGATATTATTATATATCTTAGTCCATCTAGTCAACCAGGTAATTTAGGACATCGAAAAACTCCTTATACAAATGAAAGAGAAATAATGAATAGACTAACGGACTTTTTAGAACCTATGTTAAAAGAAAAAGGCTTTATAATTTACAGAAATAATCCTGTAAAAGAAGACATAATGAAGTTTATCCATGAAAGTAGAAGAGCTAAAGCAGATCTTCATATGCCAATTCATAGTAACGGAAGTCGTAATCATGATGTCTCTGGGATAAAGGTTTATATTGATAGTGAAACAATGCCTTCATATTCCTTAGCAAATTTAGTTCAACAAGATTTAGTAAGCATTTATTATAATAAATTAAATCCTAATAGTAGAGTTACCTACTCAAAAGGCAGTTTAGGAGAAGCAAGACCCGCTAATATTCCGTTTGGTATATTTTTAGAAATTGGTTATCATGATGATTATTATGATGCGATGTGGTTAGTTAATAATTTAGAAGAAATTGCAAAAAGTTTAACTGGGTCCTTGGTTAAATATTTTGGATATTAGGTGGTACAATGGAAATAATTGATCAAATAAAAAAAATATTCATTAAATTTTATGGTAAAGAATATGAAGAGTTAATTGTTAAAAGGTTATCTAGTTTAGAAGGAATAATATTTTATGATAAAAAAACAAACGTTATTTCTGACACTTCATCTAAAAAATCTTATCTTCAACATTATGGAATTACTGATATGAATAACAAAATAATTGCTGAAGAAATTCCTTTTTCCAAATACATTATTAGAAATGGATTTCCAGGAATGATGAGTTGGGTTGAGAAGGGTAATTTAAAAACAATTATTTACTTTCCTAGAAAAGATCAAAGTAGTATAAACTATGATTATGTTTTGATTCATGAACTGTTACATGTATTAGATGAGCACATAATTATTCAAGATGAAGACAAGGTAGTAACTAGAGGTGGTTTTTCAACAATGACCTTGGTTGGTGATTATGAAGTAGAAGATTATGAATGGTTTAATGAATTAATTCATCAAAGAATTAGTGAAGAAATAATGGAATACACTATTAATTTACAAATTAATCTTTATAACACTAAAGAAGAAAGAATTATAGCAAAAAATAAGTATCTAAAAGATCAAAATCCAGTAATTGAACAATTTTATCAAACTTTCAAACAAAAACTGATTGAATATAAAATAAATGGTCATTTGGAAAAACTAATTAACGATCTTGGCAAAGATAATTTCTTACAGTTTAATAGTTGGCTTAATAAATATTATACTAAGTATTCATCACCGACAATAAGAGAAATAAAGTTTAATGATGATGAACGCCAAATAATGATAGGGGAAGGATTGAGTATAGTAGCAAAGATGAGAGAAAACATTAATTATTTTAAATGATAAATAATTATTGTATAATAGAATAAAGAAAGAGGGAAACTATGGAAGAAACTAAAAATAAAAAGACTATTATCATAATTGCTGTATCAGTAGTAATTATCGCAGTAATTATCGGGGGTTATTTTATCGGTAAAGGATCACTTACCAAAGATCCGGAGAAAGAAAGTTCGTCAAGCAGTTCAAGTAGTAGTTCGAATGTAGATGAGCCATCTAATAATGGAAATCATTTAATAATTCAAGATTATTATCACATCAGTGAAAAATGTGAAGAACCAAGTAAAGATAAAGTATGTATTATTCCAGTCACAATGGAAGGTTTTAAGGAAGAAATTAGACTTTTAGCAACAGGTAATGAAGTAGAGCCTGATGCTTATGATTATCGTTCTTTAGCTGTAAATGGTATTAATATTGTCGATGAAGAATATTTAAGAGTTGGCGGCTTTACAATTATTAAAAACATGTTAGTTATAGATTTATATTGTACTAATTGTGGTGGTGGATCATCAGCAATACCTGAAACTCGTTTCTTAAATGGTATTGGAGATTCTCTATTTGATTTAAGTAAATTAAATTTTACTAAAGATTTCAGTTATGACGGTTATGAGGTAGAAAATAATAAACTAATTATTTATACAACTACTGTTGGTTATCTTGGAGACCTAGAACCAAGTTATGATTGTTATTTTAGAGAAATGGAAACAGGTGAAGAATCAATTGATGGCTTAAAGGCTATTAATGGTAACAATTATGATAAATATGCTAAGATGATTGCTAAAGAAGAATATGTAATTGAATATTTAGGTAAAGGTAAATTCTCTGAACCTCAAAAAAGAAAAGAATATGAGTTTGGTGAACTATATACAAAAGAACATTGTATAAAAGAATATGAGGATTACAAACAATTTAAAAAAGAATATGGCAATTAATTTGACAAAATCATTATGTATGATAAAATTAATGAGTAAATCGCTGATGAAGGCTAAGTAATAAATAGTTTTTATTAAGAGACTTAGTGGTTGGTGCAAACTAAGTAAAAACATTTATGAAATCTACCTTTGGAGAGAGTTAATAAACTCCGGTGTTAAGCCGTTATCTAAATTAAGTATTATCAAGGATGGTACCGCAAAACTATTTGCTCCTTTTAGGCAAGTAGTTTTTTTATTAGAAAGGAAGAGGGAAATGATTGATATTAAACTAATAAGAGAAAATAGGGATTTGGTAAAAGAAAACATCAAAAAGAAATTTCAAGATGAAAAATTACCACTTGTTGATGAGGTTTATGAACTAGATATTAAGTATCGTGAATCAAAAGCAAAAGCAGATACTTTAAGAAGTGAAAGAAATAAATTGAGTGAATCAATTGGCTTATTAATGCGAGACAAAAAAATTGATGAAGCTAATAAAGTTAAAGAGAAAGTCTCAGAAATTAATAAAGAAATAAATGAGATTGAGGAAGAAGAGTTAGCATTAGAAACTAGAGTAAAAGAAATAATGATGACTATACCAAACATTATATCTCCTGAAGCACCAATTGGTAAGGATGATACAGAAAATGTTGAAATAGAAGTGTATGGTGAAAAGACCATACCTAAATTTGAAATACCATATCACACTGATATTATGGAAAGTCTTGATGGTTTAGACCTAGATAGCGCTAGAAGAATAAGCGGGAATGGCTTTTACTTTCTAGTTGGAGATATTGCAAGGTTACATTCAGCGATTCTTACTTATGCAAGAGAATTTATGATTGAAAAAGGATTTACTTATTGTATTCCGCCTTTTATGATTAGAAGTGAAGCTGTAGATGGAGTAATGAGTTTCCAAGAAAAAGCTAATATGATGTATAAAATTGAAGATGAAGATTTATACTTAATTGGAACTAGTGAACATTCAATGATTGCTAAATTTAAGGATCAAATTTTGGAAGAAGATAAACTCCCTTATATGATGACTAGTTATTCACCTTGTTTTAGAAAAGAAGTAGGTGCTCATGGTATTGAAGAAAGAGGAGTTTACCGTGTTCATCAATTTGAAAAACAAGAAATGATCGTTGTTTGTAAGCCAGAAGATAGTGAAGAATGGTACGATAAAATGTGGTATTATACAGTCGAAATATTCCGTAATTTGGATATACCAGTAAGAACCCTAGAATGTTGTAGTGGAGATCTTGCTGATCTTAAATATCGAAGTGTTGATGTTGAGGCTTGGAGTCCAAGACAACAAAAATTCTTTGAAGTAGGAAGTTGTTCAAACTTGACTGATGCTCAAGCAAGAAGATTAGGTATAAGAGTTAATGCTGGTAAAGAAAAATATTTTGCTCATACACTAAATAATACAGTAATTGCCGCACCAAGAATGTTAATTGCATTCTTAGAAAACAATTTAAATGAAGATGGAACAATAAATATTCCAGTTGCTTTAAGACCTTATTTAAATAATCAAGAAAAATTAGGCTAAGAAAAAACCACCAACAGGTGGTTTTAATTTTATTTATTTTTAACTTTTAAGTAGCCGCCCCATTCAACTAATGTAAAACCAATTCTTTCAGTTTTAGTTAGTTTTTGTGGGGTCAATTTAACCGGTTCATATAAACCTCTAGCATCTAAGAAAACTCTAATAACTGTATCTGGTTTTGGGTTAACTCTTAATGGAGCTAACTTATTCATTTGTTCTGTTGTAAACCAAGAAACTTTTACATAAGGTGTTTTTGGTAAATTGTTTGACCAAAATTCCATAAAATCAGTTATTTCTTTTTCATTTAATCCTTGAGCATCTAAGTCTTTTTCAATAGTTTTCAACAGATCTTTTTGTTTAACAACTTTTCCGAAATTATTCAAGTTAGGATATGATCCATGACCTAAACCTTCCCAAAATAATGAATCATACTTTTGATTATAATAAGTTAATTGGCCATTTGGTTTAGCATAAACATTTTTCCATCCACCTTTTGGATATAGAGGTTCACTTATTGTAATCTCAGCCCCAACTGAGACATCAACTAAAGTATCTTTTTCTGGGTATAAATAAATAACCGGTTTACCACATTCTCCGGCAGAAGAGTAGTCTCTGTTTAAAAGAATTCTCCAATTACCTAGGGTATCTTTATAGGTAAGACTTATTAAATGCTCTTTATATTTATCAAAATGTATTTCCACAAATTTTTCTAGTTTTGAGTCATAAAGTGTATTACTCTCTAAATATAAAACTTTTAATACAGAATCATCATTTATTTTATAAATAATTTTTCCATCATTTGTTTTTCCTAGTTTTATTCCATTATTAATATCAAAATCATTAATATAATAACCAGCTCCATGAGGGTTTACTGCACAGTGATCTGGTGCATAATTAGTCCAAGTTAACGATTTGTTTTTTTCATCATTCCATACAGCATTTAATGTGTGATCATCATTTATTTGTGAACTAATTGAGTGATCTCTTTTTACATTTTTTGAACTATCTATGTAAGTACTATTAAAATAACTAGGTATTTCTAAAAAACTTTTAAGAGGCTTATTAATTGATGACCAATCTTCAAGAGAGTAAGTAATTTTATTTTGATTTTGACTAAAGTGATCTGGTCCAATGACAATTACTTTTTTTATATCATCGAATCTTAGTTTTTTTTTAATATTTCCCAATATTCGTTTTTAACATTTTTCACAATATCATGATGAGGAACCACAACTGCTGCAACATTTTTACTATTATCATTATTAAAACTAACTAAATTACTACCAAGCTCTTTTACCTTAATATTTTCATCCATTTTTGTGATAACTTTATAAGCATCATCATATATTTTTTTAGAGTTTGGTAAAATACTATCATTTATATCTGTAAAAGGCATTAATTTAAAATCTCTATAACGATTATTTTTAATCGTATAAATTAAATCAACCTCTGGATCTGAAACAGTTATTTTATTAGTTTTATAATCTTTTTTAATTTCTAAACCAACTAAGGCCCCAGTTAGCTGAGCAGTTGTTCTTTGAGCAGAAATGAAATTGCCTAATGAGTATATAACCAAAGTATCATTTATTCTTGTAATTGGTTGGAGTACATGCGGATGATGTCCACAAATAATATGAACTCCTAAACTAGCAAGTTCTTTAGCAGCTTGGATTTGAAATGAACTTGGAGTGTGTGAATATTCAACTCCCCAATGAATTGAAACAATTATGACATCAACTTTATCTTTAATCGATTCAACATCTTTTTTTGCTTGAGCATAACTATATTCATTAACTCTAATAGTTTTATTTAGTGGTTTAATATTATTAACAGATGTATAAGATAACATGGCATATGTAATATCATTTTTAGTCATTATCATAATATCATCAGCATTTTCGATTTTATTATAACCATGCCACATAACTTCAGTATCTTCCCAATAAGCAATAGAATTTAATGTTCCTTTTTCTCCTTTATCAATCGAGTGATTATTAGCAAGTGCAACAACATTAAACCCAGCATCAATCATCGCATCTCCAACCTCTTTAGGAGAATTAAATCTTGGATAACCAGAAAATCCATAATCTTCACCAGCAAAAACTGTTTCTTGATTATAAAAAGCTAAATCATAACTTTGAATAATCGGTTTAACATACTTTAATTGTGGTCTAAAATCATATCCATCATCTGTTTTAGCATCTTTATAAACTGCTCCATGAATTAGAGCATCACCAGTCGCGACAAACTTTAATGTAGTAAATTCTGGCTTTTTAACCTCTTTACTACTTGAAGGTTTATCTTTACTTGAAGACCTTAAATCAGTCTCGATTTCTTTATTCTTTTTACTTAAATATAATTCGTTAACTGTATAGTAGCCTAAACCAAGGATGGTTACTAAGGCAATAATTGTTACTATAAATTTTTTCATAATATCCTCCTTGACTAAAACCATTATACCTAATAACTATAAAAAAATCACTTCTTTTATTTAATAATATTATATTGTCTTTGTTTAAAATTTTATAAAAAATATTATCAGGTTAAATAATAAATATGATAAAAATGGTTTTCAAAAATATTAAAAAGAGATAGAATGTTTATAGGATGTGAACAATTATGCTAATAGTTGAGGTTGGGTTTAAATTAGATAAAAATTTAGAATATTATGATAGAATTTTGAAAACGAATGGATTAGAAAATGATTTTAATTGCGAGACGCATGATATATATTACACAAAATATGATTTGAATGGACTAACAGAAAATGAAATGAAACAAAAATGTATTCGTTTGAGAAACATAAATTTTAAAGAAGGATATAGAGTAGAAAATAAATTATTAGATTCTTTAAATATTGATTTTGTTAGTGAAGATGAATTTTTGGATTTTGAAATCAAATTAAAAGACAACGGATATTTAAAAGTTTTTGATACAAAAAAGAAAGATCATCATTATTACAAAGGCGGTATGAACACTAAAGTTCAATTGCAAGAAATTAATGATATAGGTTTGCTAGTATATTTAGATAACGCCGATTATTATAACTTGCCATTAGAAGAACAAAGAAATAAATTAATCGATGAACTAAATAGTTATGGTTTTGATTTCAAATATACTGATTTAGGCTTAGATAAACTTAGAACGCTATATTATAAAGAAGAAAAATATAGTAAAAACCAAAATGGTTAAATGAAAACTACATAGTTGTAGTTTTTAAGTTGCCTAGGAAGCCATAAATTCACCCGTTATGTGACTAGTCGAGTAGTGCAAAAATAAAATTTAACTCTCCTTTCCTTGACATTTATTAACACAATATTAGTTATTTATAAATATAACTTATAAATAAAATGATATAATTACACTAGGGATGGTGTGATTTGAATGAAAAATGAAGAAGATGTATCATTATTCTTTTCCCAAATTAAAACAGCATTCAATGATACTAAAGATAAGTATGATCAAAGACAAGCTTTAGGAGGATTAATTTCTTACTTTTTAAAAAGAAATGTTTCTTTTATTACAAAGGTATCTAATCGTGAGAATTTAATCAAATATACTGAAGAAGAAATTTGTTATGCTTTAGTTGAACATGTAATAAAAAGAGCAGGGTATTATAAAACTTTAACAAGAATTAATGATTTACCTGATGTTGATCAATGTAGGAACCATAAAGAAGCATCAAGAATAATTATTAAACTACTAATCCAATACTCTCAAGCAAAAAACAGAATAACATTTGGTGACATTAACAATGTTGTAAAAACAATTATGTTACATGATGATTTAAGAAAATATTTATCTAATCAATTAATTAGTGATTTATTTATTAAAGAAATTGAATTAGATGAAGAATATATGCCATTTCAAATTGTCTATATGACCCTTGATGCTGAAGAGAAAAAAGCAGATCTTGATGGTAATAAGATTTTAGAATTTATTAGAAAAGATTTTTTCAAAGGAAAATAAAAAAAATATTGATTATCAATCAATATTTTTTGTTATTCTTTATTTTTTCCTTTTAAACCATTTCCTTTTCTCAGCTAAACGATTAATTAACATTGATCCTGCAGAGTCTCCAACTACATTTAACAAAGTGGCAGGTGGATCGATTATAGTCGCGATAATTGTTAAGATAGGTAAGGCAGCGATTGGGAACCCCATTGTTGTAATTATAAACATCTCAGATATAGTTCCTCCGCCAATTGGTACTGCTGAAACTAAAAGAGTCGCGACCAAAGAAACACCTAACACTTGAATAAAACTTGGACTTGTTTGGAATAAATAGACTAAAAACATAATTTTAAAAACGCTTCCTAAATTAGAACCATCTTTATGAAAACTTGTTCCTAAAGATACAGTTGTATTAGCAATATCATCAGAAATACCCATGTTTTTAATAGATTGAATATTAACTGGCATACTCGCGGCTGATGAACAAGTAGCAAGGGCGGTAATACTTGGTGGTAAAATATTTTGCCAATATTTTTTAAATCCTTTTTTACCTCCACCTATAAAGGCATATAAAGAATAAATAACAAAGTAGATAAATAAAGCAGCAATAGTATAAATAATAAATACTCTTAAATAACCAAAAGCTATTTCATTACCAAAAGATCC
>JAAZHN010000167.1 GCA_012510695.1 Mollicutes bacterium | reverse complement strand
CAGCATCGATGGCCGTATGTAAAATCAATATCGACTCGGACATCCGACTCGCAATGACCGCCGTGATCCGTAAGTATTTCAACGAGAATCCTTCACATTTCGATCCCAGACAATATCTCGGGCCGGCCAGAGCCGCTGTTAAGGCGATGGTTGCGCGTAAGATCACCGAGGTTTTGGGTTGTAACGGAAAAGCGTAAACAATTTCGTTAACAGTAATCAGAACGCAAGGCAGGGGTGATACTCTGCCTTGCGTAAAACTTTGAAAATCCGAAGCCGAGAACGCGGATTACGGGGTATCAGGTGAGACGAACAGGAGGAAGTATGGGCAAACGGGATGTCGATGATTTTCCGTTCGCGTATTTGGCGGATCAGCAATCCGAGGTTCGAGGCAAGAGGCCGGATACGGCAACACGCGCCGGTTCGGCACAGCGTCGTCGCAATTCAGCGGAAATCGAACGCCTCCTGATTATTTCCGTCGTTCTGACTTTAGTCTTTGTCATTCTTTTGGTCGCGGCAATTGTTATCGGAAACGAAGGCAAGAATAAGGATCGTGTGAATGCTGCGACTTCGATCACGACCGCTATGACGAGTGAAACAACGCAAAACGGATCGTCAAACATCACGACGATCGCTCCGGTCGCGGAGACACAACAAACACAAGTAGCGGTCATTCAACTGGAATAAGAAACAGCCGGAAATATTGACACTGCCAGAAGAAAGCGCCGGACTATCAATCCGGTGCTTTTTCGATTTCCTCGGTCAGTTTAAGATATTCGTCGTATGCGTCGCGGATGCGTTCAGCGTTCTCCGCATATGTGAAATAGTCTTCGGCTGCAGTCTTGTGTGAGAAGGACGATTCGAGCCGGAGTTGCTCTTTTTCCAGTAAATCGATTTCGGACTCTAAGGTTCGAATACGTTCTTTGCGAAGTGCTTCTTCACGACGCTCCTTCATTCTGTTCTTTCCACGCGGCCGGTCGGCAGTCGTGATAACGGGAGGACCCTTCCCCTTATCGAAAGGCTTTCTTTGAACGGCCTCCTTGCGAGGCTTCGGCTCGGGTGTCGGGATTTCTTTCTTCAGACATTCCGCGTAGGAAGAAAACACGGTCGCCGACCGGTCGAAAAAGCACAGGACGCGAGTCGAGCACTTGTCGATGAAGTATCGGTCATGGCTGACGGCGACGATGGCACCGTTGTAATCCCGGAGCGCATCTTCCAGTATCTCGCGCGGATCGATATCGAGGTGATTGGTCGGCTCGTCGAGAAACAGAATATCCGGCTTCTCGGTCAGAAGGCAACAAAGGAAGAGTCTGGAGCGTTCACCTCCGGAGAGAACGGATATTCTTTTAAAAACGTCGATATCCCTGAACCCAAATCGAGCAAGAAGACTTCTGGCTTGTTTCTCCGACAGGTCGCTTACGGCCAGAAGCTCGTCGATTATGCTTCGGTCTTCATCATCAAAAGCGACGAACTGCCCCATAAATCCGCACTTGGCACTGCCGGAAATCAAAATGTCGCCGGAAAAATCGGATATCTTTCCGAGAAGAATGTTGAGAAGTGTAGTCTTGCCGCATCCGTTCGGACCGATGAGGAAAAGCTTCTCATT
>JAAZHN010000021.1 GCA_012510695.1 Mollicutes bacterium | reverse complement strand
GCTGTAGTGTAGACATTATTCAAATTTGATATAAAAACAATATTATTTAATTTATTATTTACTAGAAAATTATTAATCTTTTTTTGAGTATCTTTACTATCAGGAATAAAAAGAAAACCTTCACTCCATCTTATGTTATTATCTATCTCTATTTGATCCTTAAAAAGTATAACTGGGTTATGCTGACGTAAAAATTCAATATCATGAACTAAAGGATAATTACTATAGAAATTAATTCCATTTTGGATATAGATAATGTTCTCGCATGGTCCATGACAATACACTTCACCAAATTGACTATCTTTATAGAGTTCAGGTACTAATAAAGTGTTGTTTTTTAATAATTTTAAATCTATTACATTGCCCTTTAAATTTTTAATATTGTAATTATTGAGATAATTACAATTAGCAACAATATATGGAAGTTCTGGCACCATACCTTCAGGGATTTCTTCCATATGCTCTTTTGCTAAATAATTTGAAGAAAAATCATGGTATACAACATTTAAATCTTTCAAGAAATTAACTGTTATATCTAAATATTCTTCAAGATCATAATCTCCACTTCCAGTATCAATACTATTTATAGCTAAATTGTTTATCATATTTTCCTTGTTTTTTCTTAAAATAAAGTTTTCTTCAATAGTTAAAGAAGCTGATGTAAATAAAGTTATAAAAGGAATAATCATTAGAACAATCAAAACTATTTTTATTAACAAGCTTATAGGGTTTATAAGTCCTAACGCACTAGTTTGTTTCAAATTTATTGCTCTTCCTACTTGTTTTAAGATAAAATAACTCATAAGATTAGCAAGAGTCCAGATAATAAAATACATTCCAAAAATAATCAGTAAAGGTTTTAAGAATAGTAGATGAATCGGGCGAACAGCTTTTATAATTATTATATACAGAAGCACTTGAGTTATTATATATAAAATTAAATTGACTAAATATCTTTTTGCTATTAAATTTAAAAAAATACTTGAGTTTTTCTCACCAAATAGTTTTCTAATAGTTATTTCCTTTTTTTCTTGAATTAAATCACAAATTGAAATTACAATTAATGATGAAATACTTAAGATTAATAAAATCTTTATTGTGTCAATATTTAACGTTTCTGCTTCAGGTAATTCATAATAAGTAAAGTCATCAGATATTATATGCTTTGAAATTTCATTATTTTCTATATCGCGAATTAAATTACCATAATCATCACTATAAAGATAAATTGTAGCATTTCTTTTTTTAGGATTATCGGTTAAATAAGATCTGAACTGTTTAATAATTAATTTTGGCTGATACTCTTTATGATATGACCTATTTATAAAATCAATAATATCTGTAGCTTTTTCATCTTTAATAAATGAAGAATAATAACTATTATCATTTAAAGTAAAATCAATATCTTTTTTATTTTTTGATTTGAAAAAATTAAACGAATTAAGTATTTTATTAGAATATATATATGTCGTGCTGTCAATTATAAAATCAAATCTTTTGTTTTGTACACTGGCTACAGCATCATAGTTAAATTCTTCAAGAAAATTAATTAATTTATAAAAGACCTCATTATCTTTCTCATCATAGAGACTATAATTTATAACTGCATAATCTTTTTTTGTAGTTTCAGCAAAACTACTTTCTAAACCAACCACGGAATTATAATGTTTAGAGGAAATATTTTGATAGAAAAATATAAATATAAATATTGCTATAAAAACGGTTAAAATATTAGCTATTCTTTTCATAATTATTCCTCTCTAACTTTATGTTTTTTCTAAATCAAGTTTAGAAGCTTTTTATTATTTTTGTTTGAAAAATTTACTATATCTCTATTTTTCTAATAAAAAATAATTGAAAAATGTATATTTTGTTTAACAATATAGCCAATACAATTGTTATCTTATCAGTTGCGGAGCAATCGTTTTCATGCGATGTGTAATCAAACTTCTTTCTATATAAACTCGATTCAAAGTAAAATTCAAGCTAATCTATCTTAATTTTTTAAATGAGATTTTCATACTCATATTTTTCGAGAAATCATATAGTTTTAATTTACTTATCAATTTATTGTCTTTTATTATTGGACAATATATCTTTAATTATATAAATAATCAAAACAATAACCAATATCATCGCTATAAGTGGACCAATATAGTATTTCATAGGCATAAAAATAAGTGGACCAATATAGTATTTCATAGGCATAAAAAGACTCCCTTTAATAATTAAAGTTTTAACAGTTTTGTATTCAAATTATATCTTCTGGTAAATAAATTATATATTCATTAACTTTAATATGATTGATTATTTTTTCATAGTTTTTATCTTCATAAAACTTTTTTGTTTCTGAAATAAAATTATCTCTAATCTCATCTTCTGGTGGTGGATTTGTAAGCAAACCTTGTTTATCTCTAGTTGTTTGTGAAATTAATCTTTTTTCTTTATAAAATTCATCAATTTCTTTTTTCCAACTAGTTACTCTATATCTATTTTTTTCTACAATTCTGTGGTTTTCTACAGTTTCTTGCGATTCATTACGTTCTTCAGAATATTTAATAAGACGTTCTTTTATTTCATGCTCTTTATTAGGATAGTCATTTATATACTTTTTAGTTACATTTTTTCCTGAATCATTCACAATTAAATATTCTGAATTACCCTCTTTTATTGATACTATACGCTTAGCCAATACATTTACATCTTCAGCATTAAAGAAGGGTCCAGCGGTTTGAATAACTACAAAAGATTTATTCTCCATAGATGAATTTGTGCACGAAATAAATGAAAATAATATAATAAATACAAATCCTAAAATAGACATATATTTTTTCATACCTAGTCTCCTTTC
>JAAZHN010000161.1 GCA_012510695.1 Mollicutes bacterium | reverse complement strand
TTCAATTCCTAATTAATTAGCAGGAGACTCTATTGGAGCGTCAGTGTCATTTCCTGGATCTACATCCCCATCACCATTGTTTGTGCAAGCTACCCCTAATGCCATCATAACAACTAAACTTAATGCTATTAATGATTTTTTATTCATTTTCTCTCCTCCATTTTTCTTTATTATTTTATTATAATATCCATAATTACTTAATTTTCTATTAACAATCTATTGACTACCATTAAACATATAGATAAGTTTTTATCATTTAAACTAAAAAAAAGAGAAAATGCACCACTTTTCTCTTTTTTTATAAATTTTGTCTTACTTTATTCTTTTTGCTGCAGTCTTGTAAACTAATTTATTTCTTCTTTTGCCAATAACAATAATTTGGATTACTTCAACTTTACCTTCAACTTCTCTAAATATAACTCGAAGTCCCATTTTTTTGTTTTTCAGCTTATTACATCCTGTCAAGTTTCCGCTTAATGATTCGCCTGCATTCATACCATGGACTTTGATTCGAGCTATTGCTTTGTCAACAAAAACTCTTTGACTTCCTTCAAGCTTTTCATAATCATCTTTTGAGTCCTCTGTCCATTCAATTTCAATCAATTTTATTCCCATCCGTCTGATTCATCAACAATAGGTGTTTCATTCACAATTGATCCACGTACGTCTTCATCAGAATAAAATTTTACATCTTTGCTTAACAATCTTTTTTCAGCAGTCAATTCAGCGATTAAATCATACAAATTATCAATATCTTCATTAAATGATTCATACTGTTTTTGAGTAAGCATAACTCCTGCTACCTGATTTCTGTTGAATATATATACTCCTTTATCCTCTTTATCTGCTTTTTTAAAAACATCCATAGGAGAACGTTTCACATCAGAAATATTAGATATTGGAATATTTAGTATTTTTGCATTCATAAAAATCCTCACCTTACTTTCATTAATAGTATAAGTCTTTTAAAAGCCTTTGTAAAGTCTTCATAAAGTCTTTAAAAGCAATTTTAGAGCATATATCTTTATATATTTAATTCACTTCTACTAATTTCAAATAAATTTTAACAGATCTAATATAGTTTTACAAAAGTGTACTAAATTAACCCTTAAGACAAACTGAAAGAAGAAAAACAAAAAAAGACAGAGTAGTAAACCTACTCTATCCTAGTTGTATCAATGTTTATAGCTGTTTTTCCCAGTTTGTCTTAATTGATATTAAGACAAACTGAACTTTTCTAGTTTAAAAGCTATTTAGTCCATTTTATAAATATATTACTTTGATTTAATCAATTGTGAACTGTGCTGCTAAATTATATTCATCAAAATCTCCCGTATCTCTAAAATCTAACAACTTTTTAACTATACGGTATTCACCAGTATCTAAATTTCCATAAAGCCGATCCCAATCAATTGTGAACTCTTCATTTTCCGATGGAGGTAACTCATAACCGATATCATTAAATCCGTATTCATCTATGATAATAGGTACTTGATACCAATTTCCTTTAATTTTCTTTTCAACCAGAAAGTCATCACTATATACACCTTGCTTATCAGAGTTATTCTCAAATATTACTGTTAATCCTGTTGGAGAGACACTACCTTCTTTGACATTCATAGAAACCCCATCAAAATTATTAATCGTATCATAATGTGTTGATTCCCAGTCATTTGCTACTGTTGAATCTTCATTTTCATTGCTACAAGCAACTAACGATATCGTTACTATAAATAATAAAATAATTGGGTAAATTTTTCTCATTTTAACTCCTCCTTTTGATATTTAAATTTAATTTTGTTTGATTATATCAATCTTATTTAATTTACTAGTTACTATTCAGTTACTTTGAGTTTTACTCAATTCTTATTGTGACAAACTAAAATTATAAAAACTTTTTATCTTTTTTTCTTATCAGAATCTCCCCATTCCAATAAAGTTCTATCATACCAAGTTATTTTATCAGGATCTGTT
>JAAZHN010000160.1 GCA_012510695.1 Mollicutes bacterium | reverse complement strand
ATATTTATTTTTAGAATTTGTTTGATATTGAGAAAATATATTATCTAAAAATTCTAATTCTTTTTCATCATCTGTTTTTTTAGGTTTAAAATAAGTTAAATAAAAATTACGATATGAATATTCATAAAGTCCACTTATACTTAAACTCTTATTATTATCATTAAAATTCTCATAAATATTTCTTGGATTTCTCCAGGTACTCCATGTTAGCTCCGTATCAGGATTTCCCAAAAATTCTGGAGTAATAAAATGCATGATTAAAAAACTAATAATAATGAAAGTTAAATTTCGGTAATTGTTTGCTTTTTGATATTTAATTTTCTTAAATAAATAAACAAAGATAATGATATTTATTATACCTAATATATAAATCCAAATATTCGCAGAGACAATTGCATCAACAAAATATTCACTACCCTCACCAGCTAAGGCTACTAAATGAAAATCAAAAAATGTTCCAGATATCGAATAATAAATGTTATTAACAAAATATAACCCTAATGAAATTAAATAAAATAAAACAAATAAAAACTTGGCACTAGATTTTTTAATCGATAATACTATACCAACAAATAAATATACCCAAATTATGGTAAATAAATTGGGAACAGGCGAAAAAATTGGGAAAAAATCAATTTTAGCCCCAAGAATTCTTGTGAAAATATCTAACAACACTAAAGGAATACCCGCCAAAATGAAATGATGGATATTAATGTTTTCTTTTAAATACGACAAAAGCCTATTCAACTGTTCCTTAATTTTTGCTATATTTTTTTTCATTTTCATCACATTTAGATTATATCATAGTGGGATTTTATAGTAAATTTATTTGAATATTTTTTTCTTCACAAAAAACATCATAAATATCCCTAAACCAAGTAAGGATAACATCTTTCCCTCTTTATATAAAGGAGGATCAAAGACTAAACTTATATTGTTAATACCTTCTTTTACTTTAAAACCGATGAATGTTTGATCAACAATAATAATATTTTCTTCTTTACCATTTATTTTTAAAGTAAATCCTTTTTCTTCATAAGGAATAGTTGTTTTTATGTAACCTGACTCATTTGTATTAATAACTCCCTTATATTCATTTGACTTTGTATTAATCAATTTGACTGGGATAATATTTTTATTAATATTTTTAATATTATTATAATCATATGTATATGTCTTTATGTCTTTTATTAAAAAACTATCTTTACTAAATTTAATATTTAATTCATTTAATGGCTGATTGTTACCTAATACATATTCAAATGTATAATTATTATTATGATATTTCCATGTATTACATGATAAAGAATTAGTTATATTATTAATAGTAATATCACTACTACAACCATAGCCTTTTTTTTCTTTACCCATTCTAAATTTAATTATTAGAATTTTATTAGTTAAATCATTATTTATTTTTAACTTTAAATGATTATTGTTCTTTGCTTTAATTAAAATCCCTTGATCTGTTTGTTCATACTCTATGTTTTCTTTTGAAATAATTTCTGTTTTAAGATCTATTTCTTCAACTAACCTTTCATATACATTTACTTTATCATCTGGAATAATTATATAATTTAATAAAGCATCGATATTATAAGGATAAGTTAATTCACTAAATTCAGTATTACTCATAGTCTTATTTGTATAATACATAATCGGTAAGGAATAATTACTTTCTAATAATTTTACTCCATCTTTAGTTAATACTTGGTTGTAACCCAAATATTCTTTATTAGAAGTAATAAGATATTTAGTCCCAGTATAGAGATTAAATAATATATTATCAGTTTGAGTATAGGTAGCTTTATCTTTATTAATTATCTCATTGTTAAATATTTCTCTTATTAAATTACCATAATATTTCTTGGCAGAAGAAGCATAGATAGTAGATGAATTTTGTTTGTAATCAATTATTTTATTAACATTTTCTAATACATTATCAGTTATACCAACACGGTAATTTGAATCGATATTATTAAGTAAATATTTAATACTTGGTTCATTTAAATTTTTAATCTGGTTAGTTTTAACATAACTATCAGAGAAATTTAATGAAAAGAAAGTAATTAAAGGCGCTAAAAAGATTAAAGAACAAATACCTATTTTTCTTTTATATATATTATAAAATACAATTAACATCACTAGAATATCTAGTATTAATAAGTGAAAATTAATATATCCAAAAGCACTATAAACCATAAAGATTGTAATTGGTAACATCATAATAAATAATTTCTTAACTTCTATTTTTCTGATGAATAAATCATCAACAAAATTGGCAATTAAAATTATCGCTAAGGGTAAGAAAGGAATAAACACCTTGCCATCAATATACATAAATCCATTTAATATATAACTAATTATTGGTAAGATCATACACATCAATAAAATTATTCCTAAAAATATATTTTCTTTTTTCTTTTTT
>JAAZHN010000159.1 GCA_012510695.1 Mollicutes bacterium | reverse complement strand
CCTAAATATAAATTATTTGAAATTGTTAAGTCAGATTATGATTTTCGTGCTAAAATATAATTAGTAAAGAAGTGGTTGGATGAAATACGGTCTTAATGGCAACGGTTTATTTGTTATTGTGCTTGTTACATTTATAATAAGTACTTTTCTTGTGCCTATTGTCAAAAAGATTGCTTTCCATGTTAATGCAATTGATTATCCTAATGAAAGAAAAGTTCATGCTAAGCCAATGCCAAGATTAGGTGGTTTAGCAATATTTTTAGCGTTCCTTACGGGATATATGTTATTTGCCCAAGAGATGAAGGGGATGTTAGGAATTATCATGGGTGGTTTTTTACTGCTTTTAATTGGAATATTTGATGATATTAATCCTATGTCAGCAAGATACAAATTAATTGGTCAAATAATTGCTGCCTCGGTTGCTGTATTTTATGGTGAAGTTTTATTACAAAATATTTCAGCCTTTGGTATTTATATCGACTTTGGTGGAATTAGTCCTGTTATAACAGTATTGTTTATTGTAGCTTTAATTAACGCAATTAATTTAATTGATGGTCTAGATGGATTATCTGGGGGAATATCGTCTATTTATTTTGGGACAATTATTGTAATTAGTTTTTTACTAAATAAAACAACAGGTCTTGATATGATGATAAGTCTTTTAATGCTAGGATCTATACTTGGTTATTTAGTTCATAATTTCCCACCAGCTAAAATATTTATGGGAGATTCTGGTAGTATGTTTATCGGTTATATGATTTCAATCGTGGCTTTATTAGGATTTAAAAATGTAACTTTAACTTCCTTGATTGTTCCGATCTTAATTTTAGCAATTCCGATTATTGATACTATACTTGCAATATTTAGAAGATTTATTAATAATAAACCGATTGGTGAAGCAGATAAAAATCATATTCATCATCAATTTTTAAAGATGAAATTTAGCACTAGAAAAACTATTTTAATCATATATGTTATTAATATTATTTTTTCTGCTATATCGGTGTTCTATGTTATGGGTTATAACCGTGAAGCTATAATCATCTATATTATTATGATGGCAGTGCTATTCTTATTCGTTTTAAAGACTAGTGTCTTGTATGATAAGAGTTCTCTTAAAAATATTAATCAAAAAGAATAAAGGAAAATGTTAGCCTTTATTCTTTTTTAAATCTATATTATAATTAAAATGGTGATATGAATGATATATATTTTATTTACTTTGTATGTAATTTTAGCATCTAGTGGTTTAATAATCTTTAAAATAGGTAGTAAGGATATAGCGATCAATTTTGTTAAAGGATTGAATATTTCAATTAATTGGTTATCATTACTTGGAATACTTTGTTATGCATTTAGTTTTGTCTTATGGTTAGTAATAGTTAGTAAGACTAAATTAACATGGGCATTTCCTTTATCAGTAGCACTTATTAACACAGCTATATTTATTATTTCAGCAGTAGTATTTAAAGAAACAATTACTTGGGTTCAAATAGTAGGAACAATCCTGATTATTATCGGGGTTAGTTTAATAGGATTAAAAGGAATTAAATAATGATAGTTTATGATTTTGATGACACTATTTATCAAGGTGACTCTGGAGTAGATTTTTTTAAATATTGTTTTTCTAAAAGACCTATTTTAGTTTTATTATCACTTTTAAAAACAATTATCTTTTTACCATTATATGCTTTGAAAATAATTAGAACTAAAGAATTAAAAGAAAAAATTTTTAGTTTTATTAAAAGATGTAATAATATTGATGAATTAGTTGAAGATTTTTGGGATTTAAATGAGTATAAAATTAAGAGTTGGTATTTAAAACAACAAAGTAAAGATG
>JAAZHN010000158.1 GCA_012510695.1 Mollicutes bacterium | reverse complement strand
TGTTAGATTGTTTATTACATCATTAAATCTAATTGCATAATCTATTGGCTCGCTGGTATTATTTTTAATTGTTATATTTTTAGTTACTGTTGTCTGTGTACTATTGATTACTATATCTGAGCCATTTAGATAATTAACTTCTATTCCTCGATTAGATAATTTAGTAGTTAATTCTGTTGGATTACCAGTTATTTTAGGCACATAATAAGAATATGTTAAACCCATAGCTATGGTTATAACAAAGAAAGAGATAATTAATGTATAGGCTATTATTCTTTTCATATCTTAATTCTCCTATTATTATTTTATCATATTTTTATCAATTATTTGTTTAAATACATAACATTGACGTCAACATCACCATTAATACCAGGTATTTTGCCACTGTCAGTTAATTGCCAAATATCATATGGTCCTTCATAATCAGTTTTTTTAGTATAATGAGCTAACCAGACTGGATAATCGTTTAGATTCCAAATATGATTTAAATAGTATTTACTACTATAGTTCATTCCCTTATATCCTAGTTCATTAACTGTATCCATAAATATTTTAGCTAAATTATTTAAACCATCAAGACTAAGATTATGTTTTGGAATACTTTTCCAGGATTCAAAGTCATAAACTAATGGGTATGTTACTTTATAATCTTTAACATTATTTACTACCCATAGGGCTTGTTCTCTTGCTTCAACAGGTGTTTTAGCATATGTATAAAAATAACCACCAACTGGAATACCTACTCTATTTGCTTCAGTTATATTTCTTTCAAAGAATGGATCAATTAAATATTCACCATCAAAACCTTTTTGATAGCCAACTCTAATCATAATAAATTCAACTTTATTTTCTTTAAGGAGATCAAAATCAATTTCTCCTTGCCATTTAGAAACATCTAAACCGATTAGGGTGTTTTTACTTTTATGTTCTTGATAAATTTTCTCATACTCTACTTTTGGTTTTTCTGCTGGTGGTTTTGGAGGGTTTGAAATTCCTTTATTAATATGAAGTGTAAATTTTTTTGATGAATAATTACCTGATGAATCAGTAACTTTAAATTCTAAGTTATAACTACCTATTTGATTTAAATCATACTCACCAATTATTTCTCTTTTAGGATTTGGATCATAATTATCTGCTGAGAAGAAACTATAAATTAATTCTGGTTCACTATTTACTCTAAATGTTAGGCTACCACCACCTAATATTAATGGTTTAACTTTATCTACTACTTCATAATTAAACATGAATTTTCTTCGCGTGTTATCTGCATTATAATATACTTCTTGTTCTTTTTTACCGATAAAACTTGTGTCAATTAAACTATCTTCCAGTTCTCCTTCTTTAATTGTTACATAATCTTTTAAATAATATTTTTGATTAACATCTAAAATAATGTTATCTTCAACCATTACATAAGAATAATCTTCTATTACTGGTTCTTCTGTTTTTTTAGTTAAAATAACAATTAAAATTATACCTATTATTAAAATACCAAGAATACTAAATATTATTTTTTTCATAAATAATCACCTAATAATATAATAACATGATATAATTAGAATTGTAGAAAAGGATGATCAAAAATGGAAGATAAAATTTGTCAATCTTGTGGAATGCCAATGAGTGAAAGAGATGATTCTGTTGGAACTAATTTTGATGGGACGATGAGTTCTGAATATTGTTCTTCTTGTTATCATTTAGGAGAGTTTACTCTTGATGTTACTTTTGAGGAATTAGTTGAAGAGATGTATCAGTTACTTCTTGAAGATGAAAATCATTGGGAAGAAGATGAAGCAAGAGAATATATTGTTGATCATTTATCTAAGTTAAGAAGATGGAAAAAAAGTGAACCAACAGTAGAACTATACGATAATCCAAAAGCTAATGAAAACGAAGTTTAAACTTCGTTTTTTAGTTATAAATTATTAGTTTATGTTGGGCTCTTGTCAGAGCAACATACATTAAATATTTATCTGATTTAGTAAAAGAATTATTTATTTTATTGATTACTATGACACTGTCAAATTCTAAACCCTTAGCCATATAGACTGGAATTACTACTAATTTTTTATTAAATCTCATCGTGCTTTCAAGAATTAAAGAAACATCAAATTCATTTTTAATTTGTTCATATACATCAGTCGCGGTTAAATCATCTTTAGTAATTATCGCGATTGAAGAGTATTGTTTTTGTAACTTGTTAATATCCTCAATTAAGTCTTCACGAAGTACTTTTGCATTTTTCCGAATAACTGGTTCTCTTTTACCTATTCTAATTGCTGAGACATGATCAAGTCCTAAGATTTGATTAGAATACTCAATTATTTCTTGACTAGAACGATAACTTTTAGTTAGTTCTAAATAACAAGTACTACCACCAAATAATTCTGCTAAATTATTTAAACTTTCATATTGATAGTAAGGATTAATTGTTTGATTAATATCGCCTAAAATAGTTAAACTAGCAGATTTAAATATTTTAGCAATTATTATATATTGAATTTTACTATAATCTTGAGCCTCATCAATAACAACATGTTTTATTTCACCTTGATAATTAAAACTTTCTAGTAACCCTTTAATAAAAGTAAATAATAAAGCATCTTCATAAAATATTTTATCACGCTTAATAAAATAACTTATTTCATCATCATTGAGTTTAATTCTTGCATATTCACTTTTAAAGAAATCTCCATATATTTTTTTATAATCTTGGTTTAAATTAAATGATCACTTTAGTTGGTTATAAAAAGAACCTTTCTTTTTTAAAGACCCCTTATAATTAATTTCTGATAACTTCTCTGCAATTACTTCAAGACGATTAAATATCGGTAATTTACTATATCTTTTTAAATATTCATTTAACTCTTCTTTAGTTACTAAATGTTTCTCAACTTTAATATCTTTTGTAAACTTTATGTTAGTATTCAAATACTTGACATATTTAATTAAATCAAAGATTATTTGATCACTTTGTTTATAAACTACTAAATCTTTTTTAATAACTTCTTTTTGATAATACCTAGAAATAAATTCTACAAATGATTCAACACTTTCATACTCAGTAATAATCGATTTTAAAAAGTCATGAAAAGTTGTCTGCATCGTATTTTCTTCACCAAGTTCTGGTAAAACATTAGATATATATTCACTAAATACTTGATTAGGAGAAAATATTAAAACATTTTTCGATTCTAAATTTTCTAATTTATAAAGTAAAAAAGCAATTCGATGAAGGGCGACTGATGTTTTACCACTCCCAGCTATTCCTTGAACAATAATATTTTTATCAGTTATATTTCTAATTACTTTATTTTGTTCTTGTTGAATAGTATTTACAATGTTTTTCATTTTTTCTGAAGAATTACTCGCTAAGACTTGTTGTAATACTTCATCATCAACAGATAAACTATTATCAAACACATGGACTAACTGCCCATTTTCAATCTTATATTGTCTTTTTCTTAAGACCTCACCCTTAATGATGCCCATTGGAGCATCATAAGCACAGGGGCCTAATTCATAGTCATAAAATAAACTACTAATTGGACTTCGCCAATCATAAATTAAATGATTATCTTTTTCATCAAGAAGATGAGTTAAACCAATATATATTAATTCTTTTTTATTATCATCACCCTTAAAAATTATTGAACCAAAATAAGGATTATTTTGGATCTTATACAGTTTCTTAAAATAATCTGCTCTTTTTAGGGCTAAATAAATTTCGTTTTCATTAATCGCGATTAAACTTTTCATTTCAGTAGGATCCATCTCAGTTTGATTATCCCAAATAAATCTTTTAAACTCAGTTATCTTTTCTTCTTGTTCATAAAACTCTTGACCTAATTCTGAAATTTTATTTTTAATTACTTCTAGGGTTTTATTTAACCTTTTAATTTCTAAATCCAACTCTTTATTAGGAATTGTGCTTTTGTTCTTTACCATATAAACCTCAATCTTATCTTATTAATTATTTTACTTTAACCAAAATAATTTTAGCACACTTATCAATAACAATAATATAATTATATCATTAAAGTAGAAAAGGGTTTTATAAGTGAAAAATAAAGAAAATAGAAACAAAAATATTTTTACTATTTACAAAAGAGCTGATCAATTAAACACAATGATAAATCATACTCTCATTTTTTGTTAATCTTTCTTTTTGGCATTACTCTTGCTCAATTTATTTTTGAAGCAACAATCCCCGTTTGTCATACATGTGGTATGCGTATGACTAGTCAAACTGAAGAGGTTATAGATTTTATTAAACCTATCCTAACAATTCTATTTTACATATGTCTTCCGATTAAAATTATTAATTATATTATTTTTAAATATTGTTTCTTTTCTTTAAGAAAAAATAATTACAAAAAGTTAGATGACTATTTAAAAGTAAAAATTAAAAAGAAGAAGTTAAAACACTTCGTTTTCTATTTTTCTTTACTAATCATAGTCACTTTAATTATCTTTCTTTTATTAAAACATCCTTTTCTTCCCTAGTTGAGGAAATTTAATCTATATTGATTATTTTATCTGCTATATCTTTAATTTTTGGATCATGAGTTGAAATAATAATTGTCTTATCTTTCGCTAACTCAGTTAATATTTTTATTAACTTTTTTTTCGTTGCATTATCTAAAAGATCAATTCCTTCATCAAAAATCATGATTTTACTATCTTTAATTAAGATTCTTACTATAGAAATTAATTGTTTAACTACTGCATTAAAATTCGCATTATTATTAATTTTCGTATTATAATCCCCTTCAATATTATTTAATAAATCATCTAAACCGATTCTTTTAGATACTTCAATTATCTTCTCATAATCAGAATCTATTAACATTAAATTATCTTTTAAACTCATATTAAAGAAAAATGGTTCTTCACGACTAATTGAAAATAATTTAAAATATTCCTCATCACTTATTTCATTAATATCTACTTCATTTAATGTAATAAGTCCTTCATGTTGTTTATTTAATTTTAATAATAAATCATATACCCCTGTTTTTGCTCCACTTTGTTTACTGTTAATAACGGTAATCGCATTAGGATTAATGACAAATGATACTTTATTTAAAGTTGGATTACTCTTATAACCATATAAAACTTTATCAAAGGCAATTTTTCCATATAAATCATCATTAGGTAAATTTTTTAACTTTGGTTTAACCCGACTATGTTCTTTAATCTTATTTAATCTATTTAAAGATAAATTTAACAATCTAAAATCTAAATTAATTGTTAAAATCATTGAGAAATTATCAATTATTTTTTGATAATAATTATAT
>JAAZHN010000157.1 GCA_012510695.1 Mollicutes bacterium | reverse complement strand
ATTCCTTTAAATAAAAAAAATAAAAAGAATTTATATTTTATGATTACTTTACTAGTAATATTAGGTGGTTTATCATTTTTAGTATTTAAAAATGACTTTTTAAAAGGATTTCAAAAAGAAAGATTTAATTACAAACAACCATGCTTAAGATATGTAGAAAGATCTGGTTATCAATTATGTAACTCATTTATCGCGATTAATAATGGTGGTTTATTTGGCTCAGGACTGGGTAATTCAACTCAAAAGTATTTATATTTACCAGCCGGACATACAGATTTTATCTTTGTAATTATTTTAGAAGAATTAGGCTCGATTGTTGGAGTATTAATTATTATTGCATATATTTATATGCTTTATCGGATTGTTAAAATTGCCAAATCCACAAGTAATTTAAGGAACTCAATTATTGCCTTTGGGACATTTATTATTATATCTGTACATATTTTAATAAATTTAGCAGGAATATTAGGTCTTATTCCTTTAACAGGTGTACCATTACCATTTTTAAGTTATGGTGGTAGTTTTACAATTGTTACTTATATGCTAATATTTTTGGTCCAAAGAGTAGCAGTAGAAAATAATCAAAGTAAACATGCTAAAGAATTAAAACGATTATAAAAGGAAATGAACTCCTATTCACTAATATATAAGTGAAAGGAGGTTTTTTATGAAAAAATATTTAACTAAGAAACATATCATTATCTTTAGTTTAGTTCTTTTATTGATGATCCTTGGTCTATTTTTTTATAAGCCAGAAAAGATAAATGCCAATGACTCATCAAATGAAATAATAAGTTTAGTCTCTGAAAAAAACGAAGAGACTGAATCTTTTTATGTCGATGTTAAAGGTGCGGTTAAAAAACCAGGAGTTTATCTTTTTGATAATACTCAAGTTATTAATGATGCGATTAATACAGCAGGTGGACTTAGTAAAAATGCTACAACTAAAAACATTAATTTAAGTAAGGGTTTAAAAAAAGAAATGGTTATTTATGTTTTTACTACTTCTGAATTATCTAAATTAAAAAAAGTTAATAATGTTGAGTCTTGTCCAGAAGTTGTTTGCAAAGAAGTATCTTGTCCAGAATTAGTTTGTCCTGATATTCCTTGTCCTGAGATTAAATGTCCAGTAATCGAATGTAATTGTAATAATAGTCCAATTACAGATAACTCTAATCAAGATAGTCCTTCATCAAGCACGAAGAAAATCGATAATGAAATTGATCAATCAAATAATAATTCAAAAATCAATATTAATAAATCTAATCTGGAATTATTAGCATCTTTGCCGGGAATTGGTGAATCTAAAGCTAAAGCGATTATCGAATATAGGAATAAAAATAATTTTACCAATATTGAAGATATTAAAAATGTTTCTGGAATCGGCGAAGCAATATTTAATAAATTAAAAGATTTAATTGAAGTGTAATGAACTTATTTGTTCGAAAAATCTTAATAAGTAAATACTTATATGTAATTATAAATATAGTTACTATATTATTTTCTTTCTATAAGCATAATTATCCTAGAAATT
>JAAZHN010000020.1 GCA_012510695.1 Mollicutes bacterium | reverse complement strand
GGTATTGCCAATTCTTTATTTAATAATAGTGAACTATATCTTCAAATAATTAATCTTTTATTTTCAATAATATTTATTATTATTCTATTTATAATTAATAGGAAAAAACTAATTGAGAGTTTTAAAAAAATAAATCTTAACACTATCAAAAAAATATTTATATATTGGTTAGCTATTTATGCAACCACCACAATAATTTCCTTAATATTTAGCCCACTATTTAATAATATTCCGGAAAATGAAAATTTAGCAAGAAGTTTAATATTAAAATATCCTCTTATCAATATAATTACAGTCATCATAATCGCTCCATTTGTTGAAGAAATGGTTTATAGATTTTATCCAAGAAAGATATTTAATAATAAATTAATTTTTATTATTATTAGTGCCTTAATATTTGGATTTATCCATGTAAGTAATTTTTATACAAGTATTGAATCATTGATCCATTTTCTACAGTATTCAATAATAGGTTCTTTCATAGCTAAAATATATTATGAAACTGACAATATATTTTCTGCAATCATCTTACATTCATTACATAATTTAATTGCTTTATTAGCGTTTTTATTCTTATAGGAGGTACAATTATGAGTAAAAAATTTTATATTATTATATTTCTAATTATTTTAGGGTTTGGATATTATTCTCGGTATATTAGTACGCGAGGTCTCATTGTTAAAGAGTATGCTTACTCTAATAAAAAAATACCATCAGAGTTTATTGGTAAAAAAATAGTTCATTTTTCAGATTTACATTTTTCTAAATCGATAAATGAAAAAGAATTAATATTGTTAGTAAAAACTATCAATGAGATTAAACCAGATATTTGTGTTTTTACAGGTGACTTAATCGATAAATATTATACGATAAGTGCTGCAGAAAAAGAATTACTTATAAAACACTTAGGAAATATCAAAACAGAACTTGGTAAATATGCTATTAAGGGCAATCATGATTATGAAAATAGTTTCTTTGAAGAAATAATGAATAAGTCTAATTTTAAACTTTTAAAAAATAGTAACGACTTAATTTATTATAAAGGTAATGAACCAATATTTATTGCTGGTACCCCTTCAATGCTTAAAGATAAAGTAAAAATAGAAAGTACTTTTAAAGATCAAAAAGAATATTTCACAATTTATTTAGCACATGAACCAGATGTCTTAAAAAAGGTTAGGGGCGAAGAAATAGACTTAATGCTAAGTGGACACTCTCATGGCGGACAAGTTAGATTCCCTTTTGTTGGAGCCTTATATTCACCAGTTGGTAGTAAATTATATTATGAAGAACATTACAAAAAAGATGAAACTGACCTATATATTTCTAGTGGAATTGGTACCTCTTCAATAAGGGTTAGATTCTTAAATAAACCTTCAATTAATCTTTATCGATTAGATAACAAGTAAAAAGCATCTATTGATGCTTTTTTTTAATAGTATAATATATTTACTTTACAAGTTTGAATGCTGTTAATTCTTATTGTTATTCGATTACCACTCATCGTACGAGTGATTTGACCACTACAAGTTGTTGTAATTTCTTCAAGACCACGATAATTAACTAAATCAGTTGATTGTGTATTATTTGAACCATCAAAATATAGTGTTTTACTCATTAATGGTAACCAATTTGCATCTATAGTAATTGATGTATTAACCGGGTTACTAAAGTTGTAAACAGAACCATTGTAATGCCAATTATCAAAGTGATAAGCTGCTCTTTTTGGGTTGATTGCGGGCCTTGCTGCCGTTTTACCTCTAATGATTTGTTGATCAGCAATATGTGTTCCACCACTGGTGTTAAACTTAACTGTTACATAATCACCATTGTAATTAGCTGATAAAGACATATTAGAATATACTTTTGTTGAAAAATTATATAATTTGCCATTTCTCATCCAACCAACAAATTTATAACCTGTAATTGTCGGAGCAGTCATCGGACTAACTGTATTACCAGATACAACCTTTTTTGATCCCAATAGTTTACCTTGGAAACCATAAAATGAAACTGTATACGATAGTGGAATAATTTTTGTAAAATACACAGTACATGTTACTGGACTATTAACTCTACTTACTGTTAAGACTTTATTTCTAGTTGAATATGAAGCGGTTCCTACACTACATTTAACAGAGCTATATTGATAGTTTGATGAAGGTGAAACGCCAAAGGTTACATTTTCACCAGCATTGACTGTTTTTTGTTGGGTTGCTGGGTTACCATTTGAAGCTTTAACCGTTACTGTATAAGTTACAGGTTTTGGTACTGCTGTTGAAGGAATAATTGGCGCTGATGAAGAACTTGATACTTCACAAACACCAACAATTTCACACTCTCTTGTATTTTCACAATTTGAAGTTTCAATACCTTTACAAGTGCTTCCACACTCAGCTGTACAGCCACTACAAACAGACCATTCTGTATCAACACAAGCAGGTATAACGGTTACTTCTTCCGTAACTGGTTCTGTTTTATTATATCCATCTGTTACAACGGCAATAATTTTTCCACTTTCAGTAAACTCATATTCTTTTTCTTCAGGAGTTACTTTAACCCATTCTTCACTGTCGACTGTATAAGAACAAATTACTTCTTCATCATCAACTTCTGGGCAATTAATTGTTGCGATATTTGTTTCTGCATCAACTACAATTTCTGGTTTAACTAATTCTTCTAATTCAACGCTTGCTTCACGATTGTATTCTAAACCTAAATAATCGGTTGCTTTAACAAAAACTTTATATTTACCAGTTAATAATTCATCAAAACGATATAAGGGTTGTGGTAAATCATGTTTAAAATACTCTCCATCATTTAATTTATATTCAAAAGCATTTAATCTCAAACCCTCTGGGGCTTCAATCTTAACAACAAAACTATGGGTAGTAACATCAGTAATAGCAATCTTAACCTTATCCTCATAACTAATTCTACAAATACCATCATCTAAATATTTAGATAATATATCATCAAATCCGCCATATTTAACATGAACTTTACCAGTCATTTTTTCTTTAGATTTAGGATCGATTAAAATAGGTTCTTTTTTAGAATCACTCACTAAAAGACCCTCTTTCATAAGAATCTCTAATGTAACACATTCCTCTTCCATTTCTTGGATTTGTTTCATGTGTTTTCTTCCATATTCTTCTCCAGCTTTTTCAATTTTAGCTATTAAATCTTTATAATTTTTTTCAAGCTTGTTCTTTTGATAAGAACTAAAAGCAATTATACCAATGATTAATACTAAAACAGCTGCAATAACTATAACCCACTTCATCGGGAAAGCTTTTGTTTCTGTATACATTAATACACACACCCTCTATGTTTAAATTATAAACTAGATATCTTTATAATTCAAGTTAAAAAAGATAAATATACCTTAATGTTTACTTAGTTTTATTCTAATATTAAATAGATACACTAACTATGACAATAAAGTTTATCTTTATT
>JAAZHN010000156.1 GCA_012510695.1 Mollicutes bacterium | reverse complement strand
TTAATCGGGTTTTTAATTATTTAATAACTTTACCAGTCAAGAAGTAATAATTACCATCAGCTTGTTTTTTATAAGTATATTTATATTCACTTGTCTTATCCTCTTTGGCAAGTTTTTCAATTACTTCCTCATTAGATATTAAAAGATCAGTTTTTACATAGACAACTTTATCTTTTATTGGTGTAAATTCACCAATCTCTATACCCTCTGCTGCAAAATCAACACCAGGCGTTGGAAACTTTTTATAATAAGCTGTTTTTTTAGTATCTTCCAAAACATACAAGTAATGATAATATACAGATATTTCATCATCTTTCATTTCTGCTTTAAAAGGCATTTCTATTGTCCAATACTTATAATCAGCTGTCGCATTTTCAGACATTATTACTTCAAAAACTTTCTTTTCTTCTCTATATATTAGTCTTCTAGGCAAATACAAACCATTCCTAAAGGGTCCTTCAATGTATGGATCAGCTGGTCCAAACATTTTTTGATAATTTTCCTTAATTTTTTCTTCAGTTATTACATAAGTGTAATCTTCTAATCGCTCCCATTCGCTAATACTTATGGCAGACATTTTTTTTAAATCACTATGGAGGTCACTAACATTGAAATCATAATAATCCCAACTTAATTCATCTTTTTCACCTTGTTCCATTTTATAAAAAATATTTGTTGTTGGTTTAACTAATCCCTTAACTAAATCACTTTCTAAGTCTAAGGTTTTAACTTCATTATTTTGATTACTACTACTTGGTTCATCATTAGGCTTCACAGTTTTATTATTTATTAGTAAAAATACAACCAAAACAACTATAACAACTATTGCTAATATACCAATTATTATTAAATTCTTATTTTTCTTAACTATCATTTCATTATTATTTTCCATTATTTATCCTTTCATTACAATCTATTATACTATGTTTTTAGATGTTTTTTTAATTCCAAACACAGTATTATCATAAATAGACAAAAAATCTAGAATATCCTAGATTTTTTTTTCTCTTTTTTTAAATGTTTTAAAGCCGTTATTAAGTTCATTTTATTTCCATAGTTAAGAGTAGCCATCCTATATATTTTAATTGAAATATAGGCAAATAAGATGGTTGTAAGTAATAATAATATAAATGAACCAATAACCTCTAAAGTTCCCACTTCTGACATTGAATATCTAGCAAACATCGACATCGGTGAAGTTAAAGGAAATATTGAACCATAAGTTAATAACTTACCAGTTGGATTCATCATGCCATACATCGCGACTAAGAAGGCTAATACAAATATCATTTGAATAGGTCCCATTGATGAAGTAGCATCCTCTACTCTTGTAACTAAAGAACCTAAAGCTGCATAAACAAAGAAATATAATAATGCTCCAACTATTGCAAAAGATAAATAAACAATTAATAAATTCAAAGTAATATTTTGATTTAAAATTGATAATAATATTGCTGGATAAGTTCCCTTATTAATCATAAAACCTAAATAACCTACTAAAATCATTAAGATTATTTGACCAAAACTTAATACTAGGGAAGCAATTACTTTACCAACAATTAAGCTTGTTGCTGAAGTATTAGTAATTAATAACTCCATAGTTCGATCATTTTTCTCACGAGCTACTGATGTGGAGACAGAAACCCCATACATAATAATCATAAAATATAAAATAAATATTCCAAAATAAGCTATAAAATAATTACTTTGAGCACTTTTACCTACTTCTTCAATATCAGATTTTATTAAAATATTATTTGCTTCTTCTACTAAATTAGGATCAATATTATTTTCTAAATAAAACCTATCTTGATTATATTTAAGCATTCCCTCTTCTAACAGGGCTTTAATAGTTTCATTAAACATAAAGTCAGATCCAGCTTTTAATAACTTATATTCATTTTGTTTAATAATAACTGCTCCTGATTTAATAACTTCTTTTTCAATACTTTCTTTAATTTTCTCTTCTGATTCATACTCTTCTCCTAAATTAAAAGGAAAATATTTAACTAAATCTTCTTTTAAAACAGTATCATCCAAAATCACATAACCAAATTTACCTATTTCTTCAATTTGCTCATCAGGTGTTTTATCAAGAAAGTTTTTATTATCTTCTAACCCACCTGTAAATCTTGGGATAAAGGTTATTCCAAATGTAATTAATAAGATAAGTGCAGTTGTTATTTTAAATGCTTTTGTCTTAAGCATTGTTTTAAATTCGAATAAAAATACTTTAAATATATTTTTCATCTTACTTACCCCTTTCTAAATTAATAAATATAGTTTCCAATGATGGTTCATAATAACCAAATGACTCTATTACTAAATCTAATTTTAATAAATCTTTTAATAAACTATTTGTTGTTCTTTTATTTAAACACTCAATAATTAAATAATCCTTAGTAACTTCGACATCTATATCTTTAAGATCTTGAAGTTTTTCATAAACTTCTTTAGGTTTTAAATTTTCACAAACCAACCTAATCTTATTCTTACCCATCTCTTTTTTAATCTTCTTTAAACTATCAGAAAGAATAATTTTACCATCTTGAATAAATGTTACATCATCACAAAACTCTTCAACATGAGACATTTGGTGTGATGAAAACACCACTATTTTCTTCTTACTAATAAACTCTTTGATAATGTCTTTTAAGACTCCTGCATTTACTGGATCTAATCCCCCAAATGGTTCATCTAAAATTAATATATCAGGATCATTTACAATTGCTTGAGCAATAAAAAACTTTTGTTGATTACCCTTACTTAGTGTTGATAATGGTTTATTTAAAAAATCAGTAAGATTCATTTTCTCAATCATCTTTATAGATGAATCCCTAGCACTCTTCTTATCCATCCCCTTAAGTTCTGCAAAATAAGTTAATTGATCTAATAAACTTACCTTCTGATACATCCCTTTTTCTTCAGGTAAATAACCTATTTTATAATCTTCTTTTTTAAATGGTTTCCCATCAATTAATACTTCTCCACTATTAGGCTTAAAAACATCCATTATAATTCTAATTGTTGTTGTTTTACCCGCTCCATTACGTCCTAAAAAACCCATTGTTCTTCCAGACTCAATTGCAAAACTAACATCTTTTAAGATTTTCTTATCTCCAAAACTCTTATTAATATTTCTTACTTCTAACTTCATTACATATCCTCCATTAATAGAATAACATAAACAAAAAAATATTGTTAATCCATAACAATATTTTTAATAAAATTAATAGATAGTTACATTACCTGTTTTACCAGCATCATTTAATCTTGCATTAATAAAAGTTTGAGCAGCAGAATCTAAGACAGTTATTGTTATGCCATTTGTTATTCCAGTAAACATATACGAATATTGTGTAACGGTTGTAAAATCAGCTAATCTAAAATCTAGGCTAGTTAATGCACTACAATTATAAAACATATAAGACATATCTGTGACACTACTGGTATCAAATGAACTTAAATTTAGAGTGGTTAAAGAAGGACAATTATAAAACATATAAGACATATCTGTGACACTACCGGTATCAAATGTGCTCAAATCTAGGCTGGTTAAACCGCTACAACCACTAAACATACCATACATAGATGTGACACTACTGGTATCAAACGTGCTCAAATCTAGGCTAGTTAAGGCAATACAATTAGAAAACATAACATACATATTTGATACATTACTTGTATCAAATGAACTTAAATTTAGGCTAGTTAATGCACCACAACCGGCAAACATTCCCGACATATTTGTTACATTGCTCGT
>JAAZHN010000155.1 GCA_012510695.1 Mollicutes bacterium | reverse complement strand
TTTCAAAAACAGCATTTTGATAATCAAGGTCTGCAAAATTATATTGACCATTCATCTTTAACTTAGCAACTAAATCAATATATTCACTGTCAAATTTAATTTTAATGTTATATTCTTGTTCTAATTCAGTTTCTTTAGATTTATCTGACATTGCTAATTGAATTTCTAATGGTTGATCGAAAACACTTAAAGTTATATTAAGTGATGTTTTTGATTCTTTTGCATTATACTCAATATCAACTGGAAATTCAGAGTCATTAAGGGTAATTTTATAAACATCATTTAACGAAGTATATGACAAATATTTTTCTCTTGTTTCAGTACTAAAATCGATCGCGACTAATTCATAATCATTACTTATATACGTATCAATAATTATTGTTTGGGTTTCAGGTAATTCAGCAGTACTATAATCATCGTACATCTCCTTTAGCCCTTTTTTAACGTCTTCTTTGGTCGCACCAGATGTTTTAGCTAGTATATCTAACGCTTTATCATCGTTCATCAAATCAGAAGTTATTTTTTCAGACATCTTTTTTAAAGTTTCATTATCTACTTTGTAACTAACTCTTGTCAAATTTAAGGATTCATTGCCAATTGTTTTTTCAACCTTTTCTTTTTCTAATTTACTTTCATCCATAGATTCAACAATTGATTTAGAAATAGATTTAAGTAAATATTCCAAATCAAGATTAGAAAACTCCATTTTTTGTTTTGTATTATCAATTACTTCATCATAATCGATTTGAAATACTTCACTAATTTTAATAACCTTATCAAAAATATTATTTAATTTAAAATATAGGGTATTGTCTTTACCACGAATATTAAAATCGAATTTATTGCCAATTTTATCGGTAATTAAACCATTAAAAGCAAGCATTTTTTTAGGATTACTATATCCTAACTCTCCTTTGATATTATAACCAGCAAAGTCTTTGAGCATCTCCATATTTGTTGAATATTTTAAATCAAAAAATATAGATATTTCATTTTTAATACTTTCATTAAATAAATCTAATGTCTTAAGTTCACTAAATGCTTTATTCATCGTTAGTACTTGTTTATTAATACTTTGTTCAAAAATCTCTTTAGCACTTTCTACTTTACCTTTAAGTAAAAGTTTTGATCCAAATATTCCACCAACTACTAAGACAACTAAAACTATTAAACCGATAATAAGCCCTTTAAAGTTCTTTTTTGGTTTAAAAGATTCAGGCATCGAAGCGTTAAAATCATTTTGTGCTTGGACTTCTATTTGAGGATTAGGTTCGGCACTAAATGAAGTTGGATCATTTGGTATTTGATTGTTTAAATCATTGTTCATATTTATCGTCCTCCTATTATAAAATCTACCATATTTAATAATATAACACAAACATAATTTGATGTTGTAAATTAGATTGTGTAAAGTCAAATAATATAAAAAGGAAAGCACCAATATTAAACCTATTTTTTTTTATTTGAAAATAAAAACCGCTTATGTTATAATTCATTTGTCTGCAGGTGTAGTTTAATGGTAGAGCCTCAGCCTTCCAAGCTGATGACGTGGGTTCGATTCCCATCACCTGCTCCATTGACGTTTCTGTTCGAACTTTTAGTTTGAACTTGATATATAGAATCAATCGAAAGATTGATTTTTTTGTGTGTCAAAACCACCGTCTTAGCTTGGAAGTCATGCGAAGAAATCATCCTAAAAGAAAGGATGGTGAAAAAATGATTAATATTATTAAGCAAGAAATTAGTATTGATGAAGCTTTAAAAAGAAAATTAGAATTTATTTGTGAATTTAATCATACTACTGCTACATTTATAAATGGTAGTATTCGTAAAGTTGATAAATCTAATTTATCTTATATAGAACCTCATAAGATTATAATCAATAATACTACATTTCTTGCTTTTAATTATTCTAATGAACTTTATATTAAAAATTTTGGTAATAAGATATTAATTAGTGAATTAGATGGTTATTTAAAAGCCAACTAGTAAATTTGTCAAAAATAGTTTATAATTAAGTTAGAAAAGTTATATCTAATTTATTTATGGGCGAAGTAGTACAAATAAACCCTAGTTGTGCTACCTCGCTCTTTTTTTAGTAAAAGGAGTATGATTCTATTGGATAATAACAAGAAAATATGTGGTCTATATTTAAGAGTATCGACCGAAGATCAAGCCCGTGAAGGATTTAGTTTACCAGAACAAAAACAACGTCTAGAAGATTTTTGTAAGTATAAAGGTTATATTATTAAAGATTATTACGAAGATGCTGGAATAAGTGCTAAAACAGGTAATTACAGACCTGAATTTGAAAGACTTAAAGAAGATATCAAATCTAAAAAAATAAACACTATAGTTGCCTTTAAACTTGATAGAATAACAAGAAGTATTTATGACTGGGAAGAACTTATTACTTTTCTTGATGAAAACGCTGCTTATTTAGATTGTGCTAATGATGAAATAAATACTACAACTGCTAATGGTAAAATGATTTCAAGATTACTTATGAGTGTATCTCAAAACGAAATAGAAAGAACAAGTGAAAGAACTAAAGTAGGATTATCTGGAGCAATTAAGCAAGGACATATTCCACATCAAGCACCACTTGGATATAAACACGAAAATAAGAAATTAGTAATTGACTACACTACAAAAGATGTTGTTGAAAGAATATTTAAACTTTATCATGATGGATTATCATATCAAAAGATAAGTACTCTATTTAATAAAGAAGAAGTTTTAGGTAAAACAAATTGGCGAGATTCTTCTATTACTGCAATACTTACTAATGAGATATATAAAGGAGATTTTGTTCATGGTAAAAGAACTAAATCACCAACTTATTATGAAAATGTTGTTGAGCCTATTGTATCAAAAGAAATGTGGGAAGAATGCCAAGTACAAAAGAAAAAAAATCTAAAAGTTATCAAAGAACTTTAACTTATTTATACTTACAAAAAATAAAGTGTCCTAAATGCAATAGAATCTTGGGTGGTAAAGCTACTCAAAAAACTAATGGTAATGTTTACTACTATTACTATTGTCATGATTGTAAAGTTAGTTTTAAAGAAACAGTTATTGATAAATTCTTTAATGATTTTATAAATGATCTTGTTGAGTATGATTCAGTAGTAAATCAATTCTTTTTACCAATGATTAAACAAAAATTTGATGAGCCTAGAGAAAATATTGAAAAAGATATTAAAAAACAAAATGATAAACTAGAAAGAATAAGAAAAGCATTTGTTGATGGTATATTTACTGAATCTGAATATAAACTTGAAAAGAAACGAGTTGATGATGCTTTATCGAACCTACAAGCAGAACTTGATGAATTAAATGTATGTGATGAACTTAAATTTACTCCACAGGATATTTTGTTAAAAAGAGATATAGATTTTATTAATAAAGTTAAACTTAAAGAAGAATATGATAAAAGAACTAAAACTTGGAAAGATTATACAAGAGAAAAAAAAGCAAATTTAATAATGAATTATGTTGATGATATTGAACTTGAAATGATTGGTAGTGAAATATTCTTAAAGAATGTTAATTTTAGAGAATCTATTTGTAAAACTTGTAATCAACTCTTTGCAGATGGTTATTTAGATGTAAATACACCAACATTATTTGGTAATCTTATTGGAACATTAAGATTTAGTAATTACCTACCTGAAGAAGAAGTAGGAAAACACATAATGAGATTAAGACAATATTATGATGTAGGTTTTGAAGAAGCAATTTATTATGTTGAAAAAAGAGTATTCTATTTTAATTATATTAAAGATAATCGTGCTATCGTGAGAATATTCCCAATGGAAGATTACTTTAAAATAGATCCAGAAATAAAAATGAAAGAATATAGATATGGAATTATATATATAAGAGAAAATGATAAATTTCAAATGGTATATGTAAATGATGCATTTGATTATATTCCAGATGAAACCAATACAAGTGTAACCTATATGAAAAATCCAGTACCAATAAAAATTGGAGTTAAACCAGTATGTATAGAAAGAAAGGAAGAAGTAAAAGATGAAGAACAAAGAATTAGTAATTAATGTTTATAACGAAAATGGACCTAGTGTTCAAGATGCAATACTTGAATCATTTGAAAAATATATTGAAAAGGAATTGGTAAATCCAATCACTTATACACAAGTTGGTGATTATAAATTGCCTAATTAAAAATTAAAAGATAATAATGATAAACCATTAAATAAATATGGATTATTAAAATTAGATTATTTAAAGAAAAATAAGAAAGTGCTATATCAACAACTTTTAATGACAAATGAACTTAACAATTATCTTTTTTCAGTCGGTAATGAAGCACAAAATATGGTAGATAGAATTATGAATGATTATATTAAAAATGATTCTAGACTTTCTGAAAAAGCAAAACAAGATAATGAGTTATCATGGGTTGGTCTTATGAATAATTATAAAGCTTGTGCTGAAGAAAAAGTTTTACAAGAACTAATTTATAATTAGTTTCTGTAAAACAAATAAATTAACGTGGCACGTTTTGTTTCGAAGAAATGAAAGTGGCGATAGTTAATTTGGATCCTAAGGCAGTGCCTTAGCCCCCGTATTTTGATAGCATGTCAAAATACCTAGGGGGTTAAACATTTTGACAAACAAAATATTATTTAAGAAAGGAGTGTGATTTTTATAGAAGAACTAGCTTACTCTTTCCATATTGGAAGCGATAAAAATAAGAAAAATATATCTAGAGTAAATGGCAAAAATAATGTAAGTGGAACTACTTCACTATCTAATAATGCTATTCAAAATTCTAAAACTTTATCTAAAGTTGATAAGCATAATTATAGAAAGTATGATGATAAACAAGATGAAATTGTAATAATTAGAGGTACTACTTCTTTATATAGTGATGTTCAAAAATTGTATAAAGATGAATTTGAAGAAGCACGACTTGAATATAATTCTAAACAAACAAGAGACGATAGAAAGATAGATGATTATTTTACTAATATCTCTAATAATACAAAAAATGATCTTGCTTGTGAAATAATAATTGAACTTGGTGATAAAAAATATTGGGATAAAAAAGATATAAATTATAAAAAGAAAATGACTAATGTATTTGTAGAGCAAGTAAAAGATTTAGAATTATTAGTGCCTAACTTTAAAATAGCAAATGCCATTATTCACTATGATGAAACTAGTCCACATCTTCATATTGTAGGTGTACCAATTAAATATAAAAATAAAAATGGTATGTCTAAACAAGTTGGTAAATCAGACGTATTTACTAAATCTACTTTAGTAAACTTACAAGATAAAATGAGAACTTTATGTATAGATTCATTTAATAAAGAATATAAAACATTTTCTAAACTTGCTGAAAAAAAGAAAGGCAGAAATTTAGATTATAATACATCCGAAATGACTAACTATCAAAAAGTTAAAGATGAAATAACAAAAAATCAAAAAGATTTAGATATTATAAATCAAAAGTCATTGGAATTAGATAATGATACAACTGATATTAAAAATATAATTAATAATCTTAAAGGTAATATTACAACTGGTAAAAATAATGTTATCTTAAACAAAGAAGATAAAGAAAAAAATATCAACTATATTGATAAGGTTGATAATACTAACAAAGAATATAAAAAGATAAATGAGCTATCATTAACTCTTAAAAATGTAGATATTGAACTTAAAAATAATAAAATACTTGTTGAAGAAAATAATGCATTAAAAGTTAAAAATAATGCTTTATCAAGTGAACTTGAAAACAAAAATGATGAAATTGCCGATTTAAAAGAAAATAATTTTAGTTTAAAGTATGAACTTACAATTTGGAAAAATAAATTTATGAAGATAATTAATTTTATTAAAAATAGATTAACTAGATGGCAAGATAAGGAAAAGTATCAAGAATTTACAAACGATTTACTACATCATGGAGCAATAGATTATGATACTTATGAAGATATTATTAATACAAAAAATGCAAAAAGCAAAGATGATTTTGAAAGATAATGAATTTGCCAGCCACTGGCTAGCAAATATAGTGTATAATTATATTGAAAGATGAATTGGTCAGTCGTGACTGACTATTTGAAAGAAAAAAAACAAAATGAACTCAGTTATAGAAAAAGCAAAAGCAAATGATAAAATAGTAGATGATTTATTTGATGAAATTGAAACTATTATTTTAAGCAGAAAGTCAAAAACTGTATATCAAATTAATAATCTATTTGTAGATGCTTAATATAGGCAAAATCATAGTAAAAATGAACAAAATAGAAATATTCGTGCTGAAAAGAGGTTTTACTAAAATTATAAAAGAAATTAATTAGTAAATATGAAAAAATGCCAGACAGTGTCTAGCAAATTGTGTATATTATAATTTCACAATACATTGTAATATAAAACTAATATGCTGGTGTATCTGGTCCAGGGGTGTTATCTATATTTTTTATATCAAAATTAAAATTAGCACCTTTTATATGTTTATCTAATTCTATGCAATAAATAACGGTTCTAGGAGCACCCATATCTCTAGAATGAGAATATTGTTCTTTTTGGATGTTTATATTAGCAATATTATCTTTTTCTACTATATTAGCTAAGGAATAATCTATAGCTGTATCATAATTATATATTTGAATTGCTAAATTATGGTCATTGAAGAAGTCATCATTATAAATTTTCAATATATCTTGTGAATCTCCAGCCAAAAATGCCCCTTCTCCATAGACCATATTAGTACCAATACATCTATTTAAATTTTCAATTAACTCCTTTTTTGTTTTTACAAAAACATTATCTTCTACAACATTATGTTCTTCATATGAAACATGAAATTCCTTAATTAAATAATTAATATCTCCTCCAACATTTAATAGTTTTTGAAGATAATTGTCATTAATTCCATTAATGAGTATGAATGTTGCTTCACCAGTAACTTTATCAAATAAGTACCCCATACTACAATCCGTATATACATATATAATCTTACTATCATCAATATTTATTTCATAAATATACCCCTTATCAAATTTTAAATAATCTTCGTCCATATTAACCTTTAGATAACTAAAATCATTAATAAAATTTTTTCTATGTTCTTCTAATAAATTTACTTTTTTAGTATCATTTTTAATTTCTATTTTAGAAGCACTTATTTTCTTAAATATCTTTTTATTATGTTCAGTCACCTTAGATTCTAAAAATTTATTTATATAATCAGGAATATTTACCACAATCCTTTTATTTTCAAATATATATTCTCCCCAATCGTACCCTATTATCAACTCATATTTTCCATTAATTATCATTTTATAGTCGTCTAAAAATATACAATTACATTTAGAATAATGTACATTATCATCATGTATCTTATCCAAATTAGATTTTATTAAATTAATGTCTTTTTGATTTAAAGTAATCACTTGTTTTTCTATAAATTCGTCATTCATATTATTTAGACTTTCTGCAGTTGAAATATTATAAAATGGATAATACTCTATACTTATTGATGAAATTTTTCTTGGTAATAAACTATTTCTATTATTTATAATTGAACTAATTATTAGTAAAATTACCAAAGTGATTAAAATAAATTTAATATTTTTCTTCACATTTACAACTCCTCTTAT
>JAAZHN010000154.1 GCA_012510695.1 Mollicutes bacterium | reverse complement strand
ATTTTGAGTTCCCGGAATATATAAGTGCAGATAAGTATATTTCTTATCTTGTTGCACATAATAATCGTCGTAGTCAAATAATTAATATTAACTTACAAGATATCGATGACACTTTAGCTAAAACAATGGTTAAAGTATTTGCTAGACTTTTATTTAATTTTACAAAAACAAGAAAACAAAGAGCATCAATACCATTTCATTTATTTTTAGAAGAAGCCCATCGTTATATTCAAAAAGATAATGATACTTTCTTGATTGGTTATAATATTTTTGATAGAATAGCCAAGGAAGGAAGAAAATATGGTTTGCTTTTAGATTTAATTACTCAAAGACCAGTAGAAATGTCTGATACGGTAGTGTCCCAAATATCAAACTTCTTGATATTTAAGATGACTCACCCCTTAGACCTAGATTACATTGAAAAAATGTTACCAAATATGTCTGCTGATGTCTTAGAAAAATTAAATGCCTTACAACCTGGTACATGTGTAGCGTTTGGAAGTGCTTTCAAAATTCCAATGATTTGTCGTTTAGATATTCCAAATCCTGCACCTTACAGTTCCAATGCTGACGTATTAAACAGATGGAAAAGTCAATGAATGAAAAAATAACAAAAAGTATTACCAAAACATATCGTAAAACAATTTGGAAAAGAACCTTAAAAGCCTTAGATGAATATCAACTATTAAAAGAAGGAGACGTCGTTGCTGTTTGTCTAAGTGGTGGAAAAGATTCTTTTCTTTTAGCTTGTGTATTAAAAGAAATACAAAAACATTCTAAATATAAATTCACTTTAAAATACTTAGTTATGGACCCAGGCTATACTAAAGAACATTTAGATTTAATTAAAGAAAATGCAGAAATTTTTGAACTTGATTTAAATATTTTTAATTCTAATATTTTTGAAGATATTAAAGATGAAAAATCTCCTTGTTATTTCTGCGCAAGAAAAAGAAGAGGATTCTTATATAATAAAGCAAGGGAATTAGGTTGTAATAAAATATCCCTGGGTCATCATTTTAATGATGTAATTGAAACCGTTCTTCTTAATATGTTTTACAATGGAGTTTATGGTAGTATGTTACCTAAATTAAAAAGTGATCATTATCCAGGAATGGAATTAATAAGACCTTTATATTTAGTTAAAGAATATGATATTGTTAAATGGGTTAAATATAATAATTTAAACTTTTTAGACTGTGCTTGTTCAGTTGCTACTAAAAAGGTTGATAGTAAAAGATTAGAAATGAAAAACTTAATTGAAGAGTTAGTTAAAATTCATGAAGATATCGATATAAATATCTTTAATTCTACTACTAATGTTAATTTAAATACGATTATTAAATATAAATTAGATAACAAGGAAACTACATTTTTAGATAATTATGACAAATAGTTATCTATTTTTTTAATTTTCACCAAATACTCATGTAAACCTTATTTATTTTTCTTTAGATATTTGCTATAATATAATTACCTGATAGACTGGATTTTATATAAAACCCACAAAGTGAATAAATTGGGAATCTAATTATTTGCCGGTGTTGAAGACTAACGTTTGTTTAGGATCCTAATGGCGAGTATGTGATGCCCACCTGTGAGAACGGGTTTTTATCACTACTTCTGGTCTCTTGGGTTTTATTTTGGAAATAAGGTGAAATTATGTTTACTCGTTTAGAAAGTTTAATTGGCAATGAAAATTTAATTAAACTTAAAAATACTAATGTTTTAATTATAGGTCTTGGTGGAGTAGGGGGCTATGCTTTTGAAGCACTTGTTAGATCTGGTATAGGGTCTTTAACCATCGTAGACAACGATGTAATTGAACTTAGTAATCTAAATAGACAGATTATAACTAATCAAAGTAATATTGGGAATTTAAAAGTTTCTGAGGCTAAAAAAAGAGCTTTAAATATAAATCCTGATGTAGTTATTAATGATTTAAATATATTTGTTGATGATGATAATCTTGATGATTTATTTAAAACTAAATATGATTATGTAATTGATGCTTGTGATACAGTTAAAACTAAAATACTATTAATTGATTATTGTTTAAATAATAATCTTAAAATAATTTCTTGTTTAGGGACTGCAAAAAAGATGGATCCTAGTAGATTAAAAATAATGAATTTAAAAGATACTAATTATGATCCCTTAGCAAAGCATTTAAGGAAGCATTTTAAAGACAAAGATGTTAAAGTAGTATGTAGTGATGAGAAAGTTAAAGATATAGCTGATTTAGGCTCTAATAGCTTTGTACCTGCTACTGCTAGTTTATTATGTGCAAGTTATGTTATAAATGATATAATTAAATAGGTGATACATAGTGAAGGTACTAATTTTAACTTGTAGTTATGGTGAAGGACATAACAGTGTTTCTAAAGCAATTGAAGAAGAATTAAAAGAAAGAAATATTTCAGTACAAATTTTAGACACTTCAATTTGGGGTAATAAATTTTATTCAAAAATAAAATTAGGATTACATGCTAATGCTGCGATTAAAACTCCTAAATTACTTAATGCAATATATAAAATTGGTCTTTTTATATCAAATGATAAAGTTAAATCACCTGTCTATATGAAAAATGCTATGAGTGCTAATAGTTTGAAAGACTATATACTTGAGCATGAATTTGATGTAGTTGTTTCCACTCATTTGTTTTCAATGCAAACCTTAAGCTATTTAATTAATCGAGGATTCAAGATTAAATCTTATGGAGTTATTACTGATTATTGTTATATACCTTTTATTGAAGAAACTAATTTAGATTATTATTTTATACCACATAAAAGTTTAATTAAAGATTTTCAAAGAAAAGGTCTACCAAAAAGAAAACTACTAGGATTTGGCATTCCTCTAAAGATGAATTTAAGAGAAGAATTAAGTATCTCTGAGGCTATAAGAAGATTAAATATTTAGACTGATAAAAAAATTATTACAATAATGT
>JAAZHN010000153.1 GCA_012510695.1 Mollicutes bacterium | reverse complement strand
ATCAATCATTACATACAACTGTGTTTGGAGTTGATGGTTATTTGTATGAAATTCAACTTCGTACTAAAGAAATGGATGAAATAGCCGAACATGGTATTGCCTCTCACTGGTCTTATAAAGAAAAGGGTAGTTTAAAATCTCAAAGTTTTATGGAACATAAATTAGAATTATTCCGTAACTTAGTTGAATCTAAAGGAAATATTGAAGAAATAGAATTAGATAAACAAGTTGAAAGTGAATTTTTATCAGAAATGATCTATGTTTATACCCCTAAAGGGGATGTTATTGAATTACCTCAAGAAAGTACCCCAATTGACTTTGCTTACAGGATTCACTCTAAAGTTGGCGATACAATGGTCGGGGCAATTGTTAATGATGCAATCGTTCCTTTAAACCATCAACTTAATGATGGAGATATAGTTCAAATAAAGGTTAGTTCTTCTTCTAAACCTAAAAAAGAATGGCTTAATATGGCGAAAACTTCACAAGCTAAAAGTAAAATCAAATCATATTTTAGTAAACAAGATAGAGATGATTATATAACTAAGGGAAGAGAAATTTTAGAAAAAGAATTAAGAAGAATGAAATTAACTTATTCAGAAAACTTTAATGATGAAAATATTAAGAAAATATTAACTGAATTAAAATTAACTGATTTTGATGATGTTTTATTTGGCGTTGGTTCATTAAGATATACAATTAAAAACTTAATGAGTATCATAAATAGTGATCCAAATAAATCTCAAAATGAATTAATCGATAAGGTAATGAATAATGAAGTTTTAAGAAAAGATGAATATAAAAATGATATCATTGTTGCAGGTACTGATGATATTATGGTTAATCTTGCTTCTTGTTGTTGTCCAGTCTTAGGAGATAAAATTAAGGGTTATATTACTAAGGGTAAAGGGATAATGGTCCACAGAGAAGATTGTCCGAATATTAAAGATATTAAAGAAAGAATAATTGAAGTTGCATGGAATAAAAATAGTGATAAATCATATTTCTCAAATATTTTAGTAGCGACCACAAGTGGTTCTAATCCAATAATCGATATTGTTACCAAAGCTACGATTAGAAATGTTCAAGTAGAAAGTTTTAAAACTTTAAAAAGAAATAATAATTTAAATTATTTACTTGTAGTTAAAGCTAAAAATAATGAAGATTTAAATAACTTTATAAGCGATTTAATTAATTTAAAAGATGTTATCTCAGCAGTTAGAGAAGGTGAGTTATGAAAATAATCGTTCAAAGAAGTAAATATTCTAGTGTTATAGTAAATGATAGTTTAGTAAATGAAATTAACTCAGGTTTAGTTTTATTAGTTTCTTTTACAAGTAGTGATACAGAAAGTGATCTTGATTATTTAGTAAATAAAGTAATTAATTTAAGAATCTTTGATGATGAAAATGGCATCATGAATAAAAGTATTTTAGATGTCGGTGGTGAGATTTTATCTATTTCTCAGTTTACATTATATGCTGATACTACTAAAGGACATAGGCCATCTTATATTAATGCTTTAAAGGGTGAAGAAGCAATTAAGTTATATGAATTATTTAATGAAAAATTAAATAAACATATAGTAACTAAACCAGGGATTTTTGGAGAAGAAATGATTTTAAATATTACTAATGATGGCCCTGTTACTATTATGTTAGAAAGTAAGTGATTAAAATAAAAGTATATGTTGAAACTTTAAATAATGATATAGAATTACCCGCATATGCTAACATCGGTGATGCTGGAATGGATATAAGAGCAAGTGAAGATGTAGTAATTTTACCAAATGAAACTAAAATAATTCCTACAGGACTAAAAATTGCAATTCCAGTTGGTTATGAATTACAAGTAAGACCTAGAAGTGGACTTTCTCTTAATACTCCCTTAAGAGTATCTAATAGCCCAGGAACAATTGATTCAGGATATAGAGGCGAAGTAGGAATTATTATTACCAATACTTCACTAAATGATAATGGTAGTTATTTAATAAGTGAAAAAAATAATAAACAAGGTACTTATTCAATTAAAAAAGGTAATCGGATCGCCCAAATAGTTTTAAAAAAATATGAAGTAATTGAATTTATCCAAGTAGATAATATTGAAGAAATTGAAGGAAATAGAAGTGGTGGTTTTGGTTCAACAGGAACTAATTAAGACATAAAAAAAGATTAATTTTTAAATTAATCTTTTTAATTGTTACATATCTTTCATTTTATCATTGATCATTTTAAGTGCTTTTTTTGGACTAAATTTATAAAACTTATTCATAAATTTAGCATCATTACCTACATAAACTTGGAATTTATTTTTCTCAATTCCTTCAATTATTTGGCGAGCTGCTTCAGATGCTGAAGTCATTTTCATATTTGTTTTAGTTTCTTCTGATCCTTTTTCATTCTTTTCACCACGAACCTTATTAGAGTTTTTAACAATATCAGTCGCGATTGCACCTGGGAAAACAATTGATACACCAACATTAGTACCTAACATTTCCCCATATAAACCTTCAGTGAAGATTTTTAATGCTGCTTTAGATGCTCCATAAATAGTTTGACTTGGAAATGGAAAGAATCCCGCCATTGATGAAACATTACAAATATGTCCTTCTGGTCTTTCTAAAATTTCATCAATAAATAATCTTGTTAAATTAACTGGTCCAAAGAAATTAACATCCATTACAAGATCTACTGTTTTGTCTTCTAATTCTTTAACCTTAACAAATGGTTGAATAATTCCCGCATTATTAATTAAACAATCAATATACTCATGATTTTTAAAATATTCTTTCTCAAATTTCTTTAAAGCAGGATAATCAGTTATATCCAATGTATAAGTAGTAACCTTATCACTGTTAACTAATTTTTTAGTTTCTTTTAATCCTTCTTCATTAATATCTAAAGCAATTACTTCTTTAGCACCTAGTTTTATTAATTGTAAAACTAATTCACGACCAATACCAGCTCCACCACCTGTAACAATAATTTTTTTATTCTTTACTTTCATATAATCCCTCCATTTAAATTATAACAATCAATATGATATTTACATAATTATTTTACATTAAAAGTGTAAAATAAACATAAACCATTGAAATAATAACTATATATTTGTATAATAGTATTAGGAGTAGAGTATGAAAGATAAAAAGTTATTTATTACAATTATTTCAATATTTACAATTATATCTTTTATAATTGGTGTTTCATATGCATATTTTGTCCCAATTATAATTGGTAATGATACAGCTAGTTCACATCATACTAAAGCTGGAACTTTGAGACTTACTTATAATGGTACGAATGTTTTAAGTTTACCTAATGCTTCAACTGGAGATTCTGCGAGTACAACATTTACAGTAACTAACTCAGGAACATTACCAGTAAATAGTTATGAAATATATTTTTCAAAACTAGTTAATACATTT
>JAAZHN010000152.1 GCA_012510695.1 Mollicutes bacterium | reverse complement strand
CTCCTTGATACCTTTTCCCCCTAAACGAATAATAATAATTGATCGTGTCACATTACTATTCTTTTATATTAAGGCGATAATGTGACTTTACCTCTATCCTTCATATTTCTAATTAGATTCTTCGAATAATACTCTAGATAGTATGTGCGCGCATACCTTAATATAATGTTTAGTTTTGAGTCTTTCGACTCTTACTTCATAAACTAAAATTAATCTAAAATCATTAAATTAGTTTATTTAGTATCTTCAGTTTATATAATATATATTAATTTGTCAACATCTAACAAGATTTTAACTTGTCAAGTAATGTCAAGTAACTATAAAAAGTATTTATCTAGAATATTTAAATTAGAATCAAACTCATAGACATATGGTTTACCAGTAGGTATTTCAAGAGCCATAATCTCATCATCAGATATATTTTCCAAATGTTTAATTAATGATCTTAAACTATTACCATGCGCGACTATTAAAATATTATTACCCATTAATAATTGTTCTTTAATCTCACTGTTATAATAATCTAGCACTCTTTTCATTGTTAATTCTAAACTCTCAGCAAGTGGCAATAATGATTTATCTAAATTTTCATACTTAGGATCAAATCCTGGATGCCTAGGATCAGATACATCTAATTTAGGAGGCAAGATTCTAAAAGATCTTCTCCACTCATGGACTTGTTCATCTCCATATTTCTCTCTTGTTTCATCTTTATTTAAACCTTGAAGAGCCCCATAATGTCTTTCATTTAACTTCCAACTATATTTAATTGGTAATGACACTCCCATCTCACTTAAAACAAGATCAAGTGTCTCATTAGCTCTTTTTAACACTGATGAATAAGCAAGATCAAACTTAAAATTATTATCCTTCAATAATTTACCAGCATTTATTGCCTCTTCTATTCCTTTTTCAGATAATCCAACATCAGTCCACCCTGTAAAACGATTTTCTTTATTCCAAACACTTTCTCCGTGTCTTAATAATACTAACTTCATAACAATTATCCTTTCACTCTAAAATAATTATGACAAATGTTCTATCTTTTGTCTACTTTAATCAAAAATAAAAACAAAAAGGGAACTTAAGATAAATCATTAAGTTCCCTTTTATGTGCTAAAGAATACGTCCTTTAGCACGGTACCCACGAAGTCGTGCTTCATGAGTACATATAATGTATACTATTAAATATTGTTTGTCAACTACTTTTTTACATTTTTGGATTTAGAAGTAATAATCAAGATATTAACTTTTATTTATTGTCTTTATTTTCTTCAATATATTTCTCTAAATCATCTTTCCAATTAAGGTCGATTTTTCCTTCTAAATATAAATTATCTGTTACTTCTCCTACTGATTTAAATAAGAGTTCTACACCCTTTTCTTCTTGAATATAATTAGCAATATTTGTCTTTCTAATCCCAATACCACCTGCCTCAGCATAAGAATCAATATTAGCACCGATATAAATAAATTCCCAATTAGAATGTTTTTTTATCAGTTGATTTATTTGTTTTTTAGTAAATTCTTTAGAAGCATTTTCTAAACCATCAGTCGTAATAATAAATATTAATTTATTATTTTTTTCTTTTTGAAAATAATTAATAGTTTTTCCAATTCCATCTAAAAGTGCAGTCATACCTCTAACAAAATACTCTTTTTCTGTTAATTTTTTTAAATCCTTAATTGGAACTCGATCATGTAACAATTCCCATTCATCATCAAATAACACAGTAGTTACTCTAACATTATTCTTTTTTTGTTTTTGAATATAACTATTGAACCCTTTAATTGTTTCACTTTCTATCCCTACCATGG
>JAAZHN010000019.1 GCA_012510695.1 Mollicutes bacterium | reverse complement strand
GTAAATATGTATCATAAACAAGTTAAAAAGAGCAAATCAGAAAACAAATTTGCTATTTTAGGACAAGAGTTAAATATAATAATTGATGATCAATTGAAAAATGTTTTTATTGACGGTAATTATATTTTTGGTTCTTCAGAGACAGAAATTGAGAAGTATTATTTACGGGAAGCTAAAAAGTTTATTTCAGTTAGATTTGAAAGATGTTATAACTTATTTTCTGATTTACCAAAATGTAGTTTAAGATTTAGGAAAATGAAAACTCGCTGGGGAGTATGTAATACGAAATTAAATATAGTAACAATTAATACTGAGTTATATAAATATGATGTATCTTTAATTGATTATGTAATAATTCATGAACTATGTCATTTTAAAGAGGCAAATCATTCACCAAGGTTTTGGAATGAGGTTAAGAAATATTATCCAAATTATAAACAAGCAAGAAAACTATTGAAAGAAGGGGTATAAATGATTATTACATCTACTCAAAACAAACAAATTAAAGACTTACTGAAACTTCATAATAAAAAAGAAAGAGATTTTTATGAAATGTTTTTGGTTGAAGGAGAGCACCTAGTTGAATGTTCAATTGAAAGCGGTAGTTTAATTAGTTTAGTTGTTTTAGATAGTTATGAAACTAAATATGATTATCCCAAAATAACGGTAAGTTCTAATGTAATGAAAAAATTAAGTAAACAAGTTACAATTCCTAATGTAATTGGAATCTGTAAAAAAAATAGTGAATGTTATATTAAAGGTAATGTTTTACTCTTAGATGATATTCAAGATCCAGGTAATTTAGGTACAATAATTAGAAGTTGTCTTGCTTTTGACATTCAAACTATCATTTTGAGTCCTAATAGTGTTGATGTTTATAATGATAAAGTAATTAGAAGTAGTGAAGGATCTATATTTAAACTAAACTATATTGTAGAAGATCTTAAATCTATGATTAATGAGTTGAAGAAGGATGATTATAACATATTAGCCTCAGTTGTCACTGGTGGTGTTAAACCTGTTAAAATGACCTCTAAATATGCTTTAATAATGGGTAATGAAGGTAAGGGAATAAATAAAGAATTAACTTTACTTGCTGATCAGTTAATTACTATAAAAATGAATGAACAAGTTGAAAGTTTAAATGTTGGAGTTGCAACAGGAATATTACTATATGAATTAAATAAGGAGTAGGTATGTATATATTAATTGGGAAAATTGTTGGAACTCATGGAATTAAAGGTGAACTTAGAATAATAAGTGATTTTGAGAAAAAAGATCTTATTTTTAAACCGAGTTTTAAACTCTATTTTGGTAATGATTATGAGCCTCATCAAATTAAAACTTATAGACGTCATAAACACTTTGATATGGTTTTAATTGATGAGTTAAATGATATAAATGATGTTTTAAAATACAAGGGTTTAAATGTCTATATCTTAGAAACAGATTTAAATTTAGCAAATGATGAGTATATAATTAATGAGTTAATTGGTTATGAAGCATATTACTTAGATGATTATTGTGGTAAAATTATCGATTTTGTGTATAATAATATCAATAATTTATTAATTTTAGAAAAAGAAAAAGTTTTTTATATTCCATATCAAGAATACTTTATTGAAAAAATAGATAAAGAAAATAAAAAAATATTTCTAAAAAATATAGGGGGGTTAATTGAATGAAAATAGATATCTTAACTTTATTTCCAGAAATGTTTAGTGGATTTTTAAATGAATCTATTATTAAACGTGCTCAAGAAAAAGAATTAGTTGAGATAAATATTATTGATTTTCGTTCATATTCTAAATTAAATCATAACCAAGTAGATGATACTCCTTATGGTGGAGGCTCTGGTATGGTTTTAATGTGTGAACCGATATATGATGCGATTGAAGATCTAAAAACAGAAGATTCACATGTGATAATGTTAAGTCCCCAAGGTCAATTATTTAAACAAAAAGAAGCAAAAAAACTTTCTTTAAAGAAACATTTAATCTTATTATGCGGTCATTATGAAGGTTTTGATGAAAGAATATATAATATAATTGATCAAGAAATAAGTATTGGTGATTATGTTTTAACTGGTGGAGAAATCCCGGCAATGGTTTTAACAGATGCGATTACTAGACTTATTCCTGGTGTAATAAAAGAAAGTAGTATTGCTAATGAAACATTTGAAAGCAATCTATTAGATTATCCAACCTATACTAAACCACAAAATTTTAGAGGAATGGAAGTTCCAGAAGTATTATTAAGTGGTAATCACCAAGAAATAGCAAAATACCGTGAAAAAGAGAGAATAATTAGAACAAAAAAGAAAAGACCAGATTTAATGGAGTGATAAAATGGCTAACTATTTAATCAAAAAGAAGTCTAAATCCGGAGAAATCGTCTATATGAAATATCGATTAGATGGATATAATTTTAAGCCTAGAAATATTACTAAGGCTAACTTTTCTTTGGAAAAAATAGTTGTAGTCAAGCCATCGTTAATTGACAGTATCTTATCAGAAAAGGTTGAGAAGAAACTTTCTAAAATTGTTCGCTTAGTAATGTTTATCATTAATCAAGATGATGAGTCATCTGATCCATCAGATGTAATGCTTGCCTTAAATGAAATAGCTAAACTAAGAAGTGTTATTTTAAATAGATACCAAGATTATTTATCTCAGAGTAAAGAAAGAGAATATTTAAGAAAATTAAGAATTTTAGAAAATGAACTAAGAATTAAAAACTTATCATATGATGATTTATATACTTCTTATGGTGGACCTAGTTTATAAATGTTATAATTATTTATTAGTAATTGATGAAAATCATGCTCTTTTAAATATCTTATCTGATTCATATAAAGGGGTCGCTACTCATTCTATTTATATAAATCATGAAATCTCAGCCGCGGTCTCAGAGCTTTATCTATTTTTAGTTCAACTAAAAAAGAAAGTTCGAAATGGCGAAATACCAGCATTTAAATTTTCTTCTATAAAACAAATAGCAGATATTATGGAATTAATAAGAAATGATCCTCAAAAAGGTAAGGGGCAAATTAACGCTGAATGGGAACAATTATTAGAGCAAATTAATCAAGATTTAGATGTAGAATTCACATCTGAATCATTTATATCTAGTCATACTAAATAAAGGTTGATTTAAGGTACTTAGTTATGCTATAATCAATTTGCTTTGAAAAAAGTATATATAATCCGCTAATTACTTAATTATGATTATCATATTTAATTATAGAGAGAAAGGATGATATCATGAATCTTGTCGATAAGGTTAGTGCTAAACAACTTAAAAAAGATATCCCTGAGTTTAGAGTCGGAGATACAGTTACAGTTAATCTATGGATTACTGAAGGTAAAAAAAGAAGAATTCAAGCATTTACAGGTTTAGTTACTGCTAAAAAAGGCGGAGGCATCAATGAAACATTCACAGTTCGTAAAAAAACTAAAGGTTATGCTGTTAAAAGAGTATTACCAGTTCACTCACCAGTTATTGATTCAATAAAGGTTGAGAAAAAAGGTGTAGTTCGCCGTGCTAAATTAAATTTCTTAGATGGTATGGAAAAAGAATTCAAAATCAAAGAAAGAAACTAAGAATAGTTTCTTTTTTAAATAAAGGTGTTAAATGAAAGATAAATTAAAAGAAATAAGACCATATATTATAATCTTTCTAACAGTTATTCTTGTTAGAACTTTTTTCTATACCCCAATTAGAGTTAATGGAGCTTCTATGGAACCAACCTTAATTGATAAAGAAATAATGGTTCTTGATAAAATAAGTCCTAAAATAAGTGGTCTAAAAAGATTTGAAATCATCGTTTTAAAAACAGGTAATAGTTATTTAATTAAAAGAATAATTGGTTTACCAGGTGAAACTATTAAATATGAAGATAATAAATTATTTATTAATGGTAAAATCATTAAAGACCCATACACAAATAACTTTGAAACAGATTATCCAGAAAAAAAGATCCCCAAAGATGAATACTTTGTTTTAGGAGATAATCGAGGTTATTCAAAAGACTCAAGAATGATTGGGACCATTTCTAAAAAAGAAATAATTGGTAAAACAAGTATAATAATATTTCCATTTAATAAAATTGGAATTGCCAAATAAAAAAAGTTTAGTTTATTCTAAACTTTTTTATTTGTAACGATCATTAAACTTTTTTCTCAAACCATGAATATCTGCTTCTAAATATTTAAGTTCAAATTTTTTAGGATCATTTAAATGATTCCAAACTATTTCTTCTTGTAATTCATGAGGAATTAACTCATCATCAACTTTAATTAAAGACTTGCAAATAGGACAGGGCATAAAGAAGGAAAAAGAGTCCTCAGAATTTTCAACTGCATATATTTCTTTTGGATTAATTCTAACATTATTTTGACAAGATGACATATTAGCAGGTCTATCCATTTCTAAATTCCAACTGACGCCACATTTAATAAAAGTATCATAAGGTATTTCATCATTGTAATAGTGGTAAATAATACTTTTATCTCTTTTGCTAAAACTTATCTTACTAGTTTCTTCGATTAAATTATTATTTGTAATTCCTAAAACAAAATTAGGACGATCTGGTGTTAAATCAACATGATAGTTTTTGTGTCTAGGGTTTACATCTTTTAAGATACCATCAACTGGTAAAATGTGATAGCCACTATGCCAAGTGTTTTTATCATTAGTGTATTTAGCAATTCGAATATACTCATCTAATATTTTTAATTTTAAATCCCTATTTTCTAAATCCGCACTTTGTCTAGCAATATTTTCATATAAATTAAATAAGATATCAATTAATTCAAAATTAATTTTTCTTGTCTCTCTTTTTTGTTTATATTCTTCAATTAATTTTTCACCATGTTCAACTTTTTCTTTACTCTTTGGATTCCATTTTAATTCTTCAAAATAGTTGTAACCCATTGTTTCTTCTAAGCTTTTATCTTCAAAGATTATACTTTCTAACATATATAATGTATATGGATCTAAAACTTCAATATCAAGTTTATAATACTCAGATATTGGATTAAATTTAGTTTGTAATTCTAAATATTTTTTATAATTTTCTTCATTATCTTCTTTCATAAAATAAGCATAAATAAAAGATACATTATCATATAAATAACAGTATCTTAAAACCATTTCATTTTTATAATTCATTATATTACCACCCTACAATTAAATTATAACAAATAAATGAATGTAATAGCAACTAAACTAATAAAGCATTATCTGTATAATTGTAAATGATGTGAAACAAAATATTAGTAAAAAAGTTAACTTAATAAAAAGAGTTGATTTTTTTAAATTGTTTCTAATAAAGTTCTTTGTTCTAAAGGGGTTTTATAG
>JAAZHN010000151.1 GCA_012510695.1 Mollicutes bacterium | reverse complement strand
TTATCTAATAGAATCAATAACTTCCCTTCTCAACTATCTGGTGGAGAACAACAAAGAGTCGCGATTGCCAGAGCCCTTGCTAAAAAACCTAAATTACTTTTATGTGATGAACCAACTGGAGCCTTAGACTCTAAAACTGGTAAACGAATTTTAGATCTTTTGCAAACAACTTCACATAATTTTAAAATGACAACGATTATTATTACCCATAACTCAGTAATCGCGGATATTGCTGATCGGGTTATAAAAATGAAAAATGGGTTAATTGAAAGTATTGAAATTAATGAAAATCCTAAATTAGTGAAGGACTTAAACTGGTAATGAAATTATTAATTAAATCAACATTTAGAAAAATTAGAAAAAGTTATGGGAGATTTTTATCTGTTGTTTTTATTGTTGCTTTAGGAATGGGTTTTTTTGCAGGACTTAGAGAAACTGCCCCAACGATGTATGACACGATTGAAAATTATTATGATGCTCATGAATTAATGGATGTGAAAATAATTAGTTCCTTAGGACTTACAAAAAGTGATGTAGAGTCTCTAAAAGAACTTGAATATATCGAAAAAGTTGTTCCTTCCTACTCTGTTGATACCTTAGTTAAAGGTAAACCAATTAGAGTTCATGCCCTTGAAGATGAAATAAATCATCTTACTTTAAAAAAAGGAGTTCTACCTAAAAATAATAATGAATGTCTTGGTGATATTGATTTTTTTAAACTAAATGAAACTGTTGAATTTGTTGGTAAAAATGCTCAAGATCATTTAAAAATAAATTCTTGTAAAGTTGTTGGTTTAATAAATTCTGTTTTATATGTTGGAGTTGAAAAAGGAATTTCAAGTGTTGGTAATGGTGAATTAGAAAGTTTTATTTTTCTAAACCGAGATCTATTTGATTATGATGTTTATACTGAAGTTTATTTAACTGCTAAAAACACCTTAGCTTCATTATCAAACAGTACTGAGTATAAAAATCATTATAAATTATTATATGATGAATTAATTAAACTTAAACCAATCAGAGAAGCAATTAGATATGAAGAAATACTAAAAAAAGCAACTGAAGAAATTAATAAAATTCAAAATGAAGTTAATGATAAAATTAATACTTCAGAAAAAGAGTTAAATAATAGTAAGAAAACATTAGATAAAAATAAAAATGATTTAGAAAAGGGTAAAAAAGAATTAAGTGAAAATAAAATATTACTAGAAAATAAACTAACTGAAAATCAAATAAAAATTGATGAAGGTAAAAAAACTATCAATGATAATTTAGTCATCTTAAATAACACAATTAAAAATTTAGGATTCACTTGGGAAACACTAAGTAAACAAATTATTGAAATTAAAAGCAATATAAATAATCTTAAACAAGCAATGCTTGGACTTGATCCAACAAGTATTGAATATCAAAGTTTAAATGGTTCCCTAAAAGTTTTAGAAGATAATTTAGTTAATTTAGAAACAATTCAAAATAATAAAATAAAACTAGATACAGAACTAAAAAACTTAAATAATCAAGAAATTACTCTTCATGAAGAAGTTAATAAGGGTTTAAAAACTATAAGTGAAAAAGAAAATGAATTATTAATAAATGAAGAGAAATTAACAGAAGGATTTGTAAAATATAATGAGGGAGTTCAAAAACTAAATCAAGAAAAAGATAAAGCAAAAGATAAAATTGAAGAAGCAAAAGAAGAATTAAAAACAATTGAAGAGCCAATTTGGTATTTAATTGACCGAGAAGATAGTAATGGTTATACAGGTTTTTATAATGATTCAGAAAACATTAGTTCAATTTCCACTATTTTCCCAGCTTTCTTTATTTTAATTGTTGCCTTAATTACCTTAAATACAATTACGAGAATGATTGAAGAAGAAAGAACTGAAATTGGAATATATAAAGCTCTTGGTTATAAAAACAGATCAGTAACATTTGGTTATTTATTTTATATTATGTTAGCCACAATCATCGGTGCGACAATCGGTCTACTTGGTGGTTATAATATTATTCCAAGAGTAATCTATGGTATATTTAGAGTTAATTATATAGTTCCTGATTTATCTATTAATATAAAACTAATTCCTTTCTTTATCATGGTTGGTCTGACAATAATTTTACTTATAAGTGTGACAATGTGGGGTTGTTATAAAGAGTTAAAAGTGGTAACTGCTGAACTTCTAAGACCTAAAGCTCCAAAAATAGGTAAAAATATTTTCTTAGAAAGAATTAAAATTTTATGGAGAAAATTATCCTTCACTTGGAAAGTAACAGTTAGAAATATATTTAGATACAAAAAAAGAATCATTATGACTGTTTCAGGTGTCGCGGGGGCAACTGCTCTACTTCTTGCTGGGTTTGGTCTAAAAGACTCTATTGAAAAAATAGATATTCTACAATTTAAAGAAACAATTAAATATGATGCCACTATTTATTTTAATAAAGATGTCGAAGAAATAAATCAAGAGTTAAATAATCTCTTTGAAACTAATAATATAATAAAACCATCTTTAATTAGACAAGAATCATTTACAACTAAAAGTAATAAAGATAAAGTATTAAATATTTCTTTAATTATTCCAGAAAATAAAAACAATATCAATGAATATATTAGTTTAAAAAATATTAAGGATAATAAAGAATTAGATATCCCAGAACATGGTGTCTTAATTACTAAAAGAATGGCTGAGTTATTAAATGTTAAACTTGATGATAACATTGAAATTAGAAATAACAATAATAAATTATTTATTGTCCAAGTAAAAGGTATAGTTGATAATTATATATTAAATTATATTTATATGTCTAATAATTACTATCAAGTAATCTTTGAACATGATGTTAAATATAACTCAGTTATTTCATTTTTAGATAATCAAGATTTAAATGAATTGTCTACTAATTTAATTAAAAATGAAAATATAACTGCTGTTAACTACAAAGTTGATAATGCCAAAACATTCTCAGGAATTATTAAAGGTTTAAATAAAATAGTAATATTAGTAATTGCCGCGGCGACTATTCTTGCTTTTATTATTCTTTATAATTTAACATCAATTAATGTTAATGAAAGAATTAGAGAAATAGCAACCTTAAAAGTATTAGGCTTTTCAGATAAAGAAATCTCAACATTTGTTTACAGGGAAACAATTGTCTTAACAACCGTCGGAATAATCGTT
>JAAZHN010000150.1 GCA_012510695.1 Mollicutes bacterium | reverse complement strand
TTTTCTAAACGTCCTTTGTTTATTTCAATTTCTTGTTCTTGAAAGTAGGATAACTTTCCTTTAAGTTTACTAAATAGCAGTTCTTTAAATCTTTGATTTAGTAATACTACTTCCTCACTACTACTTGGTTTTACTTGCTCTAATAAAAATTTAAACTCTTCTTCATTAAACCCTAAATTTCTAATTGCTAATGAATTTTGAAATTCTTCTAAAACCTGTAATTGCAAGTTTAAATCAAACTTTTCATTATCTAATAAATGAGAATAAACATCTTTTAAATTAATAAGACGTTTTAATTCATCTTCAGGAACTTTTATTTCTTCATCAATTAATTTTCCAATAAAGGCAGTATAATCACTTACATCAGTTAACCATGTCTCTTTTAGATAATCAAAATCTAAAAAATGTGGCGAAAAATCAATATCTGGTTTTATGGTTGCTAGAAGATCATAGTATTTAGTTGCTTGCTTTTTCGCACCTTGATTTTGCTTATTTTCACCCCAGCTGTGATCATTAATGTTCTTAGAACTATATCCTAACATTTCTAATAATGAAGTAGCATATCCCAGAACATTTTCACCACTATAAGCTACTATATTTATATTGGGATTCTTTTTCATTGCTTCTTCTTTTTCATTAACTGGACATAAAAGATAACTGCCTGCAGGGAGTTTGAAATTTCCCGCAGCGTATGTATCTTGAACTGCATGTTTTGTAAATCTATCTAAAGAAACTAATTCCATAGGAACTATGATTGCATACTTGCATTGATCCCATTGACCATTTACATGATTTCTAACCTCTCCATTTACTGAAAAATGAACGGTATCTCTTTTATTAAAATAATCATATTCAAATTCTTTTAACTGAGAATCTTGTTTATAAGCATAACTAGATTTTAATTTTGCACTCGCTGCAGCACTTGTTTTAATAACTGAATCACTAGGCAAATAATTTGTTTTATGAACTAAAGCAAAATTATGTAAGCCATCATATACTTCAGGGTTTAAAATCGGCTTTTTATCACCTGCATCTAAAACAAGAGGGATATTATGAGATTTAAGTATTTCTACTCCTTCTTTAAAACTTATTCCTAACTCTTGAATATTCTTAAGACTCATAACATCATCCCAAATTTCTAATCTTCGTTTAGAAATATCATTTATTAACCCAGTAATATTCCTAATTATAGACTCTAAATCAGATACTTTGCTACTTAACTCTTGAATATTTCTGGATATTTTAGAATTAGGATTATGATATATTCTATTCATTAAGCTTCTTTCTTGTTTTTTATATAATAATTCTAATTGAGTTTTATAATTAGAGAGTTTTTCATTTAAAATGGTTTCAGATGTTTCTTTTGTACAATCATGTTTTTGACAAATTTCTCCTATTTTTGTTTCTAAATCAAGGATAATTTGGTCTTGCTTAATTCTTCTTTCGATTTCTAATTCTTTAAGCTTTTCTAACATATATTACCACTTTCTCTTAATATGAACTATATCACACAGTACCCATTTTAGGTACTCTTGTTTTCATTTGATTTACAAATATCAATCATTAATATTTAGTCTTTATAAATAATGATAAATATTGTATAATTAGCATGGTGATACATTAAATGAATTATCCAAATAAAAGTAAAGGAAATTATAAAAAAACTACTTCATATGCTAATCGTGGGATGGACTTAGAAGCATTAATTAATGAATCTAATAAATACTACTTAGAAACTGATGAGGCTTTAATTTATAAAAAACCAACTGAAATAGGAATAAATAAAGTGGTTTATAAGCCAAAGTTAGTTATTAAAGATGCATATTTTAAATCCCCATCGACATTAGATTATAATGGAATTTATAAAGGTAAATATATTGAGTTTGATGCAAAAGAAACTAGTAGTAAAACTTCATTTCCTTTAAGCAATATTATGTCTCACCAATTAAAACATATAGAAAAAGTAATTGATCATGGTGGAATTTGTTTTTTAATTATTAAAATAAATGAACAATTATTCTTATTACCAGGAAACAAAGTAATAGAGTTTATTAATAATTATGAAAGAAAATCTATTCCATATGAATATATAAAAAATAATGGGTATTTATTACAATATGGGTATAATCCCTTAATTGATTATTTAAAAATTGTCGATATCTTAGAAGAAGGAGGTCTTAATAATGGCTCAGGTAAAGAAAAAGAAGAAAAATAAGAAAATGGCTGTTAAAAAGAGTCCAACTAAAAAAACAACAACCAATAAAAAGAAAAAACCAATTAATAAGAAAAAAGTAACTAAAAAGAAAAATAAAAGAAAAACTGCTAAGTATAAAATTGCTAAAAGAAAAAAGATTCGTAATCGTTTCTTGATTTTTGCAATGATTGGATTAATATGTTTATTTATCTTAACTGTTAGTTTTGGTTTATATATAATATTCACTGCTCCTAAATTTGATGAAAATAAATTTTATAATTCAGAAAGTACCTTAATTTATGATAAAAATGGTACTGAAATTGCTAAGTTAGGTGCGAATAAAAGAGAAATAGTTAATTATGAAGATTTACCGCAGGTATTTATTGATGCTTTAATTGCAACTGAAGACTCAAGATTTTTCCAACATAATGGTTTTGATATTGCAAGATTTGTTAAAGCATCTTTAGGTCAAGCAACAGGTAATTCTGATGCTGGTGGTGGTTCAACTCTAACTATGCAAATTTCTAAAAACTATTTAACTAATGTTGAAGCAAGAGGTATTGCTGGTTTAATTAGAAAGTTTACAGACATATATTTATCAATATTTAAAATAGAAAAAGATTATACAAAAGAAGAAATAATTGAATTCTATGTTAATCGTCCTTATTTAGGTGCGAGTACATATGGTGTTGAAGAAGCTGCTCAAACTTATTTTGGTAAATCAATTAGAGATGTTTCTCTACCAGAAGCCGCAATGATTGCTGGAATGTTTCAATCTCCAGTTAGATATAATCCATTTAAGTACCCAGATCGAACTGAAACTAGAAAAAATATTGTTTTAAATTTAATGCATCGTCATGGATATATTACTACTAAAGAAAGAGACTTAGCTAAAAATATGCATGTAACTAATTTAATCACAGGTGAAGGTGATAAAGATTCACAATATATAGCTTTTATTGATACAGTTACTGATGAAGCTAAAAAATTAACTGGAAAAGATCCTTATACAACTTCGATGTTAATTTACTCAACAATGGATCCTAAAGTTCAAGATGTGGTCAATGATGTATCAAACGGTGTCACTTATAAATTTGTTAATGATGTGGTCCAATTAGGTGTCGCTGTAACAAGTGTTAAAGATGGTTCAATAGTCGCGATTGGCGGAGGAAGAAATAAGGTCGGTGAAAAAACATTAAACTTTGCTACTCAAATTAGAAGACATGCTGCTTCATCTGCTAAACCATATACAGTTTATGGGCCAGGAATTGAATTTAATAAATGGTCAACTGGTACTCCGTTCTTTGATGAGTCTTGGTCATATTCAAATGGAACAAGCATTAAAAATGCTGATGGCAATTATGGTGGTCAAATGACTCTTATTAATGCTCTAGCAAAAAGTAGGAATATTCCTGCTATTCAAGGATTTCAACAATTAGATAACAAGTCTGTTGTTAAATTTATGCAAAGTATGGGAATTAATGTTGATTTATTAGGTGATGGAACAATTGTTGAATCTGCTGCGATTGGTGGTATTGATGGAGTAAGTCCTCTAGAACAATCTGCTGCTTATGCAACATTTGGTCGTGGTGGAATATATATAGAACCCTACTCATTTACTAAAATTATTTTTAGAGATGATAATACTACATTTGAAAACAAAAAAACTCCAACCAAAGTTATGGAAGAAACAACCGCAGCCATGATAAATATAGTTTTAAAAAGAGCTGTTGATAATGGCTTAATTGGTAATACAAAAATTAAAGGAACAGATCTTTGTGGTAAGACTGGTACATCAACCTTCGATTCAGGTTTTAGAAAAAAAGTAGGTCTTCCAGCAAGTTCAGTAATGGATAGTTGGGTTGTTATGTATTCACCAGACTATTCAACTGCTCAATGGTATGGTTATGAAAAAATGACTAAAGAAATGGTTTCTAGAAAAGAATACCTAGTCAGCAGTGCCGGAGTAAGAGCTAGAAGATCAATCGCCCAAGCATTAACTAATGGAATAATGCTGAATAATTCAAAATTTAAATCGACAAAGGGAATTAAACAAGTAGAAATTGAACTTGAAACATACCCAATTATGTTACCAAGTGCCAATACACCAGCAAATCTAAGGAGTAATGAATGGTTTATTTCCGGTACCGAACCAACAGAAGTATCACCTAGATTTAATACCCTACCTAATGTAACCAATGTTAATCATTCTTACAATGCTAATAATGGAACATTAACTCTTAGTTGGAACTCAGTTTCAGCTCCTGGATTATCTACACCAGAGGGAGTCAATCAGTATTATCAAGAAAGTTTTGGAACCTTCTCTAATGGTATGGCTAAAAAATTAGATAGTAAAGTTAATGCTTTAATTACAAAATATACTAATAAAAGATTAAATTATAATTCAAGTAATATTGGTAACCTTGTTTACCATATATATTCTAAAAATGGTGGAGTTTTGACCCATTTAGGGACTGTTACAGGAACCTCATACTCATTGAATACATTTACCCCTAATGCTCAAACATTTGTCATAAAAACTGCTTATTCAATCTTTAAAGCTGCAACTAGTTCTGGAACAACCTATACAGTAACAGCGACTAATCCTCATGTTCCGCCAGTTGATACCCCAAGTTCAGAAGAACAACCAAGTAATGTTAGTTTAATTATTAGACATGGTGCAACAATTGAACTCACTGCTCAAGCTGGAACCTATACAGATTTTTCTAATCCAATTAATGTTATGGATAATGATCAAAATGTTACAAATCAAGCAAACATTACTACAACATTCAAAAATTCAAGCGGTACAATAATCTCTGCAATAGATTTAAGCATACCGGGTAATTATTCAGTCGTTTATAATGTTAAATACAAAGGCAAAAACTATGAAGCAATTAGAACAATAATTATTAAACCATAATAAAAAGGAAGTAGAACAATAACTACTTCCTTTTTACTTGTGATTATACGAAATCATATTTGTAAATAATTCTCTTAGTTCACTCTTATCTTCACTAGTTAAATTAATATAATTTAATCTCATTTGATAGCCACTAGAAAAAGTAAATAATAAATAAATACTTTGTGGTTTAAATACTATTGCTGAAGAACTTAAACTACTATAAGGAAATATATGAATCTTCTTAGTATTACCTAATAAACCCTTTACATCAAATAATATTAATTTTTGATCAGTAAATACACACTTATCTCTTTTAGTCCCATAAGCTTTCAATATTTTTTCATTTGGTAAAACATATTGATGAATATACTTTGGTAAATTTTTCAATTCTAATTCCCGGTGAAAATTAAAATAATGGGTCATTTCCTTAAACTTAATATACGCCATAACAAACTCCTATCTAATAAAACCTATTCTACTCAAAGGAAACATCTTAAATATTACTTTTCCCACAATCTTCTTTTTATCAACAAATCCTATTGTTCGACTATCAAGTGAATTATCTCGGTTATCTCCAAGCAGTAAATATTCATTATCAGGTACTACACCAAAATCTTTATTTAATATTTTAGTATTATTTTCACTTAAAACATATTCTTCATTAACTACTTGATCATTTACATACAATATACCATCTTTAATCTTAACAACATCATTAGGTAACCCGACTACTCTTTTAATTAAATTTTTAGTGTTTTTATATTCAAATACAACTATATC
>JAAZHN010000149.1 GCA_012510695.1 Mollicutes bacterium | reverse complement strand
GGATTCATCTTCTTGTTTAAGTGATAATAAAATTTATAAAATGATACTAATATATAAATAACATCACTAATTCTTGATTGAGGATTTAAATTATTACTTAAAACTTCTAAATAATATAATTCATCATATTCTTGATATAAAGTTTTTAATTTCTCTAAATTTTCTAATTTATTTTTATCATTTTTACTTAATCTTCGGTCTAGTTTTAAAATTTCTTTTAACTTTTTAGCTCTTAACCCTTTAACTTTACCCAGATTTTGATAATCATTCGCGACTTGTTTGATAATTTTAGCGAATTTTTCATACATTTTATACTCGATTAAAACATTATATAAACCATTAAGTGTCGGTAGACTAACACTTTGACCACCCAAGAATAATTTACTTTCTAAAGTTTTAATATTATTATCTTCATAATCATTTATACTTAAATTTTTAGTTAAAAACTTTTGTAAATATTGTTTAGAACTTGTATCAAGAGTAAGTTCATTTTCAATTATAGTTTTTCGATATGTTTTTAATAAGTCATAAAAACTAATGTTTTGTTTACTTTTATATTCTTCATTACATTTAATAAAAGTTTTTTCATTTTTATAGTATAATGACTTAAAATTTAATTGAATATTACTGATTATATTTGGGCTACTCCAATAGTTTTTAGCAAATACTTCTTGAGCTTTATCTTCATCATAATTTTCATAATCGAGTAAAACACTTAGAAAGTTTTTTTCTGATTCTCCATAAGTAAAATCATTTGTAGTTAACTTAATTCCACATTTTTCAAAGATTTTAATTATTTCGATAATATATTGATTAATTTCAATTAATTCACATTCATATTCTGGATTTAAATAATACAAAAACTTATCTATTTTTGTTTTTTCATAAGGCGTAGTAATTGGATTAATCATCTTTAATTGATAGGGATAAGCAGAAGTATCTTTGATATTTATTGTTTCATCTTTAATCGAGTCAGCAATTATTTTATTTCTTTGTCTGGCTTCTGCCTCTATTTGTAGTAATACTTTATTATAAGTTGCATAGATCTTATTAGCTTCTTTAATATAGTTATTAATATTTATTTGATTATTTTTAGGTAAAACAGATAAAATTTCTTCAGAAACTGAAATTCTTTCGATAACTTTATTTTTCATCTTTTTTTACCTCTAAAGATTTAATTTCTTTATCAATATTATTAATAAATGCTTCAATAAGTTTATAGATTTCCACTAATTCTTCAGTTGAAATATTTACTAAATCTAATTCTTCCATTAACATCACCCTATCTAATTATGATGTAGTTATATACTTCACCAATATAACTATCTTCGTCATATAATGAAAATGTCACTCTATATGTACCTGTTTTTAAGTTATTCTTTAAATATAAGTAGGTATTGAAACTTGCTGTTGGGTTATTTGCAATTAGGTATTCAAACTTTTCTTCATCACCAATTGCAGTATAAGAGTTATCGATATAATCACTTAAATCAACCGCTTCATAATCTAAAGAATAAACTTCATCATATACTCTTCTTTTTAAAGAGATACGTAAATTAGGATTAGCAAGCCCTGAAGCATATTCTAATCTAAATAATAAGACATTGTTATTATTCATTGTTAAGCCAGTAGTTTTATCAATTGTTTTATAATTATCACCAAATGTTGATCTTAAACCATATATATTATTTAAAACATTTAACTCTAATATTTTTGTATCTGAAGAAACAGTCCCAAAATAAATTCCATCTGCTGAACCAAAACTCTCTATTTTTATTTTATAAGTTCCAGAATTAAGATTAGCATTTTTTGTATCGATGACAATTCTTGATGAAACATTCGCAACTTTAGGCGCAATGTTAAATCTAACTACTCCATCCATCCTTGGATAGTAAATGATATTACCTAATTTAAATGTTACCCCTAGTAAACTTGATGAATTCAATTGATTATCATTTTCATCAAACATGGTAATTTTTAAACCTAATTTTTTATAATAGTACGGAGTATCATGAATTTGAACACCATTTACTACTTGTTGAATAAAGTTAGTATTAACATTTAAGTTTGTTGTTTCACCAACATAAATGTTTTGTTTACTTAAATTGGCACTTAAAGCTATTTGTGCATCTTTATTATGATAAATATTATATGTTAAATTACCATAACTAATCCCTAAAACACCAATCATTGTTTGAGAATTAATATCTCTTAGTTCAATAATTAAAGTGTTATTTAATTGATCTGATTCAAATTCAGTATCGATGTGATCAACAATGAAGACAAACTCTTCACTAGCAATTCCATTAGTTGCATCATAATATAAATCATTTTGCACTGCATCATCAAAATGGTTTGCAGAAGAAGTTGATCCCATCTTAATAAATTTAGATAATCGATATGAGGCCTCATTATGAATACCAAACTCAGCAGTTGCCTCAGCGACATCTGCCGCGGTTATGATGTAGTAATAATATGTTGGTGTTGGAGTTGAAAAATCGATCATCGTAATTTTTGTGCTTTCTTTTAAGACATATGATGAAACTAAAGCTCTGTGATATCCTGGTTTATAAATACTGATATTATTTTCAATATATAATGAATAATAAGCACTTAATTTTGATTTATCAGTAATATTTGTTTGAGTTGATACAAACATATTATGTTCTTCACCAGATGTCATTGCTCCTTCATACTCATTTGCACTATAAAGTTCTCTAGTAATATTAACATTGATATTAACTCTTTTTACTTCATTGTTTAAATCATCAATTGGTCTAATTGCCACTAAAGAGATAACGACTGTTCCAACATTACCAGCAGCAGTTAAGTTTTTAGAGTGATATAAGTTAAATAAGAATGTTGGTACTACTGGTGAGTTTTCACCAATATACTCTTCAGTGCCTAAAACAGGTTCAGGACCAGATGTTAAGAATGTTGTTTCTCCAACAGTGATCCACCCTGTATTACTACTTCTTAAAATTAAACTCATCTTTGTATTTGCTGTTCCATCAGTTGAAACACGAGGTATTTCACTTTTATCCACGAATTCAATATCAGGTTCTAAACCATTAAAATTAGCCCCTAAAATTGTAAATGTTGTATTTGGATCTGGTGAATTAATTAAAGGTAATTCATATGCCCCTAAAGTTGAGAACTTCGATGCGATTAAATCAACATCATAAGATTGAACTGCTTCACCAATAACCCACATATAGTAGTTAGAGTTTTCTGGTGTTGGAATAATGTATTTAACTTCAATTAAACCAGTATTTTCTTCTTGTTCATAATTTGAATAAAAACCATCAACTTCAATATTATGATTGACTGCATGCATTCCTAAAACATATGAACCACTTGAAAATGTATAAAATTCTCCAGGTGCAACTGCATCTCCATGATTATAATTTCTTTTATAAAATGCTTCATCGACATTACCAAATCGATCACGCATATACATGCCAAAGAAAGACATTCCTGTAACTTCACCGTAGATGGTAACGGCTTCGTTTTTCGCAATATTAATATTTTTGCCTTCTATAGCATAAACACGGTTATCAACATTTTTAGTTGTTACCCCATCAACGATCGCGACTGCAGCCTTGGTTTCGACTCCACCAATATCAACTAAACTACTAAATTTTTCTAAGAGGTTTGTCCCGGTTTCTAAATAGATAGTTGAATTATTTTTTAATTTTAACTCTTTAACACGACTAAATGAGAACAAGACATTTGAATATTCATTTGTTCTATCTGTTGCCCCAAATAATTCAATAACTGAGTTATCCATAACAACTCTATCTGCTCTTTGAATTGAAATATTTCTTTTATGATTAGTATTAGTTCCATAATTATGAATATTTATATAACTATATCCAGTAGTTGAAGAGGCATTCCCACTACCAAATATTGAGCCATCAATTTTTATGTTATTAGTTGTTGTATCTTTAATGTTGATTAATATTCCTTTAGTAACACTGATAAATGAGAAGTCATATTCTTCATCACCAGCAGCGTTTGCCTCCCCACCACCAAAAACAGTTCCAGAAATTGTTATAGGGCTATTAACTAAGGTAGGAATATCTCCAATATTAACTTCAACTGTTCCATAAACAACTGAGGTATTAGCACCTCCATAAACATTTTTACCGATTGAGGCTCCCGCAATGTTGACAACACTTGTTGAATTATTGACACTTTCCAGTCCAGTTGCGGCGGCATTACCACCACCAAAGACATGCTCACCAATATTGGTTTGGTTTTCAATGTTTAAAATTGTATTACCTTCAACTACAGCTGTTGCACCTTTACCACCAGCATAGACACTTTTAGAAATATTGGAGTTAGAAATAAAAACATTTGAATTACCACTTACTGAACCATCTTTGCCACCACCATAAATTTCATTTGCAACTGTAGTATTTGTTATCGATAAAACAGTATTTCCAGTATTATTAGCTTGATTGCCACCACCATATATATCTTGGTTAATTGTTCCACCATTAGTGGTTATAGTTGAATTTACTGTATTACCACCAGCATTATTACCACCATATATATAATCGATTATTGGATTATTTGAAGTAGTTATATTACTTGTATTAACAATACCACTAGCATTTGAGCCACCATAAACATTCCCCAAAGTACCACCATTTAAGGCAATAGTTGTTGAATTAACACTAGCAAAATTGCCACCACCATAAACAGAAGTTATTTTAGAACTTGCATTATTGATTGTTATTAAACTACTTTGCGAATCGGCTTGATTTCCTCCGCCATATAGACTTGTAGCAGAACCTGAATTTACAGTTATGTTTGTACTTACTGTTGTTCCACCTTCATTATTCCCCCCATAAATTGTCGTAGTGTTACTTCCTGCTAGGGTTATATTCGAAACTGGAACATCACCACTGTGATTTGAACCACCGAAAACTGTGGCAATTGTTCCACCATTTAAATTTAGATTTGTACTTGTATCAATCGAAGCATCTTCACCACCACCATAAAGGTTGGTAATTTCTGTTGGATTATTAACAACTACATTACTTTGACCAGAATTTGCTAATTTTCCACCACCATATAAATAAGTAATTACACCACCATTAGTTAAAATGTCAGTTGTCGTTGTTTTACCCCCAGCATTATTACCACCATACATATTTGTAATATTTCCTGAATTGACTATTAGGTGAGAAATCGGGACATCTCCACTTTGATTTGAACCACCAAAAAGATTGGTAACTGTACTACCATTTACATAAATATTTGTATCGGTTAAAACACTTGCACTTTCCCCACCACCATAAACATTTGGCACAGTACCAGATACTAATTTGATCGTTGTTTTACCAGTATCTGCAAGTTTCCCTCCACCATAAACATTAGTTAATGTTCCTCCATTAACGGTAATATCGGTATTAGTAGTTTGACCACCAACATTATTGCCACCATAAACATTTTCTACAGTTCCACTATTTAAGGTAATTGTGGAATTATTAACATTTCCACTTTGATTTGAACCACCAAAAATATTTGTGGTAATTGAACCTGATAAATTAATATAGGTGTTGTTTCCTGATACTTGGTTACCACCACCATAAACATTCGCGACTGTACCCCCATTTAAATGAATAGTTGAGTTTCCTCTCATTGTTCCAGCAATATCATTTCCTCCAAAAAGATTAGGAATTGAACCATCATTAACAGTAATTTCAATATGACCAGCAACAAAAGGATTATAGCCAACCGCACCTTTACTTCCACCAAACACTGAGCCGCCAACTTGAACGTTATTTATTAGCATCGTAATTCCATTACTTGAAAGACCTGGGTTTCGAGTACTAGCATTTACAGTTCCATAAGCACTTCCCCCATATATATTATTAGTTATTGTAGGAATTTTAGTTTCAGTACCGATCGTAATATCGATTTTATCTCTTATATAAGTTCCAACATTAGATGTATTTACGTAACCACCACGGCCACCACCATAAATTGAATCTAAGAAATTACCAGATATTACATTGATATTTACATCACCAAAAACAGTACCAAGCGCATTACTACCCCCATATAGTGAGCCTCTTATTTCACCACCATCAGTAGTAATATTAACAGTTGCTTTTACTGAGTTATTCCCAGAACCATTATTATTTCCTGCTCCATATAATGAGCCTTTAATTACCCCTCCATATACATAAATATTTGTATTAGCAGTTGAAGACCCTGATGAAATACCTACAGTACTAAAGTTTCCACCACCATAAACATTATTATTAATATTAGTATGATCAGCAATAATAATATTAGAATTACTAGATGAACCAATTGATGGTTGACCACTTCTTCCATTACCAATTCCAAAAACAGATCCCGCTTCAGCACCAAAAAGACTTGTATTATTATCCACAAGTGTTTGATTACCAATTGTCGATGCTCCACCAATATATAAAAGAGAACTACCGATTACTGTTCCATCAGAAGAGGTTCCATCATAACCATTCGAACCACCAAAAACACTATAATTGATTTGGCCACCTGTTACTTGAATAATTCGATTTCCATAAGTTGGTGAAGTACCAGCACCTCCTGTAATCATATCAATACTACCACCAGTTATTTTCATATGAGTATCATTAATATCTTGCATACTTGATGTACTTAGAGGACCACCAATTAAATTATAAATGTATCCTCCTTCAACTTTGATAGTTCTTAAACCGGTATGTGATCCACCATATCTTCCCCCAACATAAATACCTGTTGTATGATCTAGTTTACCTGTCCCAAAACTACCACTTTTGACAGTTAAATCAAAAATTTTATCGGTAATTGTTGAACCTCTAACGACTCCACCCCAAGAACCAGAAGCACAATAATAAATATCTAAATTATTATCATTTTTAATTGCCCTGTCATAATCATTACCATAAATTGTTATTGGTTCAACATAATTTGAAGTACCTGTACCAACAATACCATTAACTATTGATAAACTATTCATTAAACCTGATTCAATAATTAACCTATATTTAGTTCTATTACTTGATGATCCGGTTGAGCCATTTGAACCACCTATAACCACAGTAAAGTTGGTTGTAGTTGTTGTATACCGAGTAATTCCCCGACCAATTCTTACGTTTTGCCAAGCACCATAAAAAACACCACTAGATGTAGTCGAACTTGTCGGGTTTGTATTTCCTCTTGATGACACACCTCTTATTGTTAAATTTTCGATATTAGTGTCATTATAAGCATACACATAAGTACCAGGATACCAAGTTTGATTGTAATTAACTCCATTATGAATTCCTGTTAAAGTAAATGGTTTATTTTGAGCACTCCTCCAAGCTGATGTTGTATAGCCTGCAACAACAATTATATTCGTATCTCTTGTTACTAAATAATAAAAATCATCAGTCATATTTGCATAAACTGATTCATTATAATTAATTAACCGATAATAATTGCATCCTCCCCAAGAGTTACAATTCCCTGTTTGTAAAACACCATATAAATCATAATGATTTTCAACTGAATCTCCATAAGGAATATTGACTAATTGATAATAATTAGCCATATTATAATTATCATTAAAACCATTTACATATTGAGTAACATAAGTTGGTCCTGGAATTGAATTATTATTAACATTATGCATATAACCATATAAAAGTTCATAATAAGTTGCTGAAGGATTAAACGGTTCACTAACTATATAATCATAATAAGTACAATTACCACTGTTACATCGACAATTAGTTTGATATACACCATAATAATCATATAAACCATTACAGCTTTGATTTCTTCTTAAATTAACTCTTTTGTAATAACCAGCCATATCAAAGGGGACTTCAATAGTTTCAAAAACATTTACTTGTGTCATCTGTTTATTATTTAAATTGTTAAAAGCTGCAGCCCATGCAGTACCACTTACCGTTCCAATAGAAGCTGGAGTCCAAGAAGCATTAAAAGTTATTTCCATTGCTGTTGGATAACCATCAGTATAAGTGATCGGTATTTTGGCATATCGAATATAGTATGCATTATCATAAATGATTGTTACCCCACTTAAAGTTGTATACCAACCATTAAATCCTCGATCATTAGGTCTATCTGTAAAAGGATTTTCAATTAATTCTAATAAAACATAATCATCAGTTAAATCACTAGGAGTATTATTATCTAAAACCGGTAAATATTTACGATATACATAAGTATTTTGTCTTTCAGATAAAGAAACATAGGCACTTAAATTATTAGCTAAATCATTGGCTAAATAAATTACATTAATATCTAATAGACGATTATCTGGATATAAATTTTGATTTACTCCCGTTGGTAAAGTACTACTTTGTGGTTCGGTATAATTAAGACCTTTATAATAGTAATAATCTCTTACCTTATCATCGACTGTAACTATATTACCACTTATCCCTGATAAGTCTTGGTCAATATCAATTATTATTGGATTATTTAAATCACCTTTAGTTAAGACCATGACAATGAAAAAAATTAAAGTTATTAACATTAAAAAAGAGACAATAAAAATATTTATATAAATTGCATTTATTTCCTTCTTTTTCATGTTTACTCCTTTATATTATTCAGCAAATAATTGGATATTAATTTCTAATTTTCCATTAGTTGAACCATCTTCACAGTCTATATCTTGACCTTCAATCCAAATATAAACTCTAATTTTTGTAATTCCTGGCACAATATCAAATAAATATTGAGGTGTAGTATTATGTTTGGTTGTTGTAATATCTGGATTTACAAGTTTAAAATATTCTGGATGATGATTACTATTTGCCTCATTTACTTTAACATTTGCAGTTTTGGGAATTTCCGTACTTATTCCGTGATAAGTTATTCTTTGCGCACCAATTTCTTGAGTATTAATATTATAAATGTTTTGTGCATGCTCTACTGCACTTGGCATATGCGCATCACTATTTGGTTCCCATATATATGTTTTACTTGCATCTTTTAAATTTTGAATTTGTCTTAAATTTGTTTCTTCACTTAAAGTTCCTTGATGTAAAAAACCTAATCTAAAAGCATTTTCTATTCCTGAGGTTGTTCCTTCAATATATTTAACTCCAGAAATAGGATCAATATTTATTTTTCTGTTATAGTATGATTTTAAAAATATATCAAAAGTTACAAAATGACCTGGGTTATTTATCGTGTCATATTTCTCTTCTTTACTTCTAACAGCATATAAATATTGATTACCCTGTTCTTTAATATCAACATCCCCATAATAAAGTTTTAATAAACCATCTTCAACCGAACCATCTGTGGAAACAGGTTTTACTGAAGTAGTAATTTGATTTAAATTTGTCGGATATGTTTGATCAGCATCAAAGAAATCCAACATTCCTAAAACACCTTTCCAATTTACTCCATCGGTAGATATTTCAATTCCACCTCTTGAAACTACTTGAATATCAAACGATTCAATTTCAAAAATTATATTAGTTGAAAACCAAGCATAAGTAGTCATCGTTAATAAAAGTGCAGTTAAAAACAACCAAATAAACATTACATCAGTTTTTTTCATGGTTCACTACTCCTTTCATCTGCTTCATTAGATGATGAACTTGGAACATCTTGAGTTGATGAACTACTTGATTGCTTATCTTCTCTTTTAACATGACTTTCAGTTATTCTAATATTAACCTTTAATTCTCCACCAATTAGGTTATCTAAACAATCAGGGTCATCTCCCTCGATCCACATTACAACTGTATATTTATCCATTTCACCAGGTTTAATATCTTTTCTTTGTTCTAAAATAGCAGTTTTTTTATCATAAAAAGCAATTGTTCCTGGTTCTTCTTTTTTAGTAATATCATTGATTTTGGCATAGATTTTTTTATCACCATTTTGAATTACCATAATCCTAACTGCATCATCAACATTACGAATAACATCTAAAATGTTTATTTCATACCAATAGTCTAAATTTTTATCACCAGTATTATCAATAAAAAATGTATAAGCAATATAATTTTCCCCATTATGAGAACCACCTTCAGATTTATCTAAATCATCTGGTAACCAATTAATTGATATATTATCCATAAAATCTATACCTTTAGCGTATAATTTTATTTTTCCATCTTTTAATTCAGCATTGTCATACATCTTAATTCCACTTTTTAAAAAAAGGTTCGGGTCTAAAGTAATAACAAAGTCTCCACCACGATAAACTAAAGAAAGAATAGCAAAGAATAATAATAAAAACAAAATTAAAATAATCAAGATAATTGAAGTTTTCTTAATTGCTTTTTCTCTTCTTCGAACACCAGTCGCGGTTCTTTTGACTGTATTTCTCCCCATAACTTATCTCCTATTCTTACTATATATAAGGATACCATAGCCCATGTAATTATTCAAGAAAAATGCCTTTTTAAATGGGTTATATTTAGGTTTACACCAAAAATATTATTGTTAACTTTATGTATACACATCAACTTAACATTGTAATTTACATTTCTCTTTGTTATTCTTTAATTAATAGAAAGGGGAATGTTTTATGAAAAAGTTTAAGAGAATAAAACCTTTTTTAGCTGTTATTTCCCTTTTCTTACTTATTAACTTATTTCAAGAAACATATGCCAAATATACAACAGGTGCGAGTGGTCATGCCAGATTAGGAATTGCCCGCTGGTTAATTAAAATAAACAATCAAGATATTATTGAAAGTAATTATATTACTAATGTAATTAATCCCACAATTATTACTAGTCCTCATGTTAAAGATAATGTCCTTGCCCCTCGTTCAACTGGTTATTTTGATTTAGTTATCGATTATAATGATGTTGATGTTTCATTTGATTATATCGTCAATGTTGATGTTTCCAATCAAAGTTCTGTTTCTGATTTAAAAGTTACAGGCTACTCTGAAGATGGTGGCAGTGTTATTTCAACACCAGGAACAATTTCTAATTTAACAGAAACCGTCTTATTAGGGGACACTCCAAGAACAAAAACATTAAGAGTTTACTTAATGTGGGAAGACTCAGAAACTGAGCACATGAATAATGAAGCAGATACAAATGCTGCTTTAAGTCAAGAACCAGCAATCTTAAATGTAACATTAAGATTTACTCAAAAAACTATTTAAGGATTTATTTGTTTAGCAATTAACTTTATACTAATTACTATTTGTTTAGCTGCCCCATTGGCTAATTTAAATGAGTAAGAATCATGCCCCCACTGAGTATCAGCCTCATCATCGCCACTTTCATATGGCCAATTAACATTAATTTGAAAATCTGCTGAACCATTATTTGGGGGAATTGTTGTCCCAGCTAAAGAAAATGAAATTTTAAATGGATAATTATTTAAAAGCATTGCCTCTAGTTGTTCTGTTGTATAATCTTCATCACTATATGTTGTATTTAATACTCTTAAAGAAATAATTTTATAAGACAGCTCTGCAGCTGTTTCACCATAATTGACAACATTAATAAAATTATTATAATCTGGGACTCCAGGATATAAATCATCAAGATCAAAATCGATATATTCTGCAATTTCATCTTCATTTTCAAACTCAATTTTCCAAGC
>JAAZHN010000168.1 GCA_012510695.1 Mollicutes bacterium | reverse complement strand
TTGGCATTGCCGAGCCTAAAATCATGCAGAACGCCTCTGCCTGAAGGCTGTCACCCGCCAGAACGGCAGTTGTTTCTCCGTACTTTTTATGGTTGGTGGGCTTGCCTCTCCTGAAATCGTCGTCATCCATACATGGCAGATCATCGTGAATCAAGGAGTATGTGTGCACAAGCTCAACCGAAAGGGCTATGGGTATTGCCTGCATGTGGTCTCCGCCGAGGAATCTGCAGAACTCCAAAACTAAAATAGGACGAATTCTTTTTCCGCCGGCATTTAGACTGTAGAGCATGGAGTCCACCAGTCCCCCGATTCCCGCATCTTTATAGTCGCTGAAGAGCTTTTCCAGCTCCCCGTTAATAAGACTTAGATATTTGTTGTATTGTTCTTTAAAATCGCTCATTTGTCCTCTTCCTCTGCCTCTAAAAAACTCTCTTCGCTGTAACTGCCGTCTGACTGTATGTTTATCTTTTTAACTATCTGCTCAGCATCATCGAGCCGCTTTGTGCATCCGGCTATGAGCTTCGCGCCCTCTTCATATAGCTTTAAAGATTCGTCTAAGCTTATTTCGGACGAGTCCAAACGCTTTAAAATCTCGGAAATCCTCTCCATAGACTTTTCAAAATCCATATTCTTCATTTTGTTCCTCCACCTCATCTACCGTGCAGAACGCACTTCCTATAGACATTCTTATTTTAAGCTTGTCGCCCTTTTTCAGCTTGCCCGCATCACTTACCGTGCGTCCACTTGCATCGGTGACTATGGAATAGGCTCTTTTTAGGACAGAAAGCGGGTTTAGCGCCTCGAGAGCGGTTATCTGCTCGGCCAAGGCCTGTTTTGCCGTTTCAAGCTTTCTCCTCCCCAACGCCTCAAGTCTCATGGTCTGATTATCGAGGTCCATACGCCGTTTTTCAACAAGGTTGAGCGCGGATGCAAGGCTTCTGCTTGAGCTCATTTCACGAAGTCGCAGTCTTTTTAGCTTGATTCGGTTTAGCTGTATTTTTTCCAGTCTTTCCCTTGCCTCCAAGAGCGTTTCTTTAAGTTCGGCGCTCGAGGGGCTTATAAGCTCTGCTGCATTCGACGGAGTTGCAGCTCTCAGGTCGGAAACATAATCGGATATTGTAAAGTCCGTTTCGTGCCCGACCGCCGAAACAATCGGTATCTCGCTTCGGAACATCTCTTCCGCCAAGCTCTCGTCGTTGAAGGCCCAAAGATCTTCCATTGAGCCGCCGCCTCTTCCGCAGATGATTACATCACAAAGCTTGTTTTTGTTTACAAAGCTTATTGCCTGCCTAATCTCGCCTGCCGCCTCATCTCCCTGAACCCTGACCGGCACCACAAGAACCTCTGCCAACGGCCAGCGCTTTTTTAGGACACGGATAACATCGTGTACAGCGGCTCCGGCGGCCGAAGTTATTACGGCGACTTTTTTCGGAAAGCGCGGAATCGGCTTTTTGAGCTCTTTATCGAAGTAACCCTTTTTGCTCAGTTTTTCGTAAAGGTGCTCAAAGGCAAGCTGGAGTTGTCCGACTCCTTCGGGGAGTATATTTTCGACATATAGCTGGTAC
>JAAZHN010000018.1 GCA_012510695.1 Mollicutes bacterium | reverse complement strand
TTTGATGAAAACAAACTTGAAGGTACTTATGTAAGATTACCTGAAAGAAGCGAATGTAATCCAGAAATTAACGAATCATTGATTGTTGAATTCTATAACAGATAATATAAAAAACTTCCAAATTGGAAGTTTTTTTATATTTGTTTAAATATTTTATCTTTTTTAAATAATATATATGCTGTTGAGGAAATAATAAATATAGTAAATATTATTCCAAAGCTTATCATTCCTGTTTTTGGATTATCTATTGGTCCATTGTTTTTTATGCTAAATGAGGAACTTGGTGTATCAATTATTGAAGAAGGATCATCACTAGATGAACTTGGTATATCATTAGATGTATTTAAAACAATTACATTATTATCGCCTAAAGAAGTATCAATTGCTTGAGCTAAAATAAATTCTTTAGAAGAATTATCTTTAACAGTTATCATTAAGTCTGGATTATGATTATTAAACATATTTATTGAGTTTGTTACTTTAGCAAGTTACATATTACCAATTAATAATTCAATTAAGTTATTATCTTTATTAGCACTGTTAAACATATAAGACATATCCTCTACATTAGATGTATCAAATGAATTTAGATCTAATTTAGTAAGTTTAGTAGTATTACTAAACATAAATGACATATCAGTAACCTTATTTGTCTTAAATTCACTTAAGTTTAAATTTTCTAAATTAACTGTATTAGAAAACATTTTTGACATGTCTAAAACATTTTCAGTATTAAAGTGTTTTAAATCTAAACTAGTTAAAGATTCACAATCATAAAACATTGAAGCCATACCCATAGACCTACTAGTGTTAAATGAGCTAATATTTAAATTTTTAAGACTTTTACATCCTGAAAACATTTGTGACATATTTGTTACTTTACTTGTATTAAAGTGACCTAAATCCAAGTTGATAAGATTAATACAACCAGAAAACATTCCACTCATATTTTCAACTAAGCTTGTATCAACAAATTCTAGGCCATAAATTTCAATTAATTTAGAAAAACCTTGAAATAATGATGATGAATTCTTATCTAATGACATGTGTGTATCAAAGTATATATCTAAACTTCGATAAACTCCTGATTCTCCATCTATAGAGTATGCACCACCTGCATAAACATAAGCCATTACTGAACCGTCATTGTTCTTAGAAAAGTCAAAAGTATGTTCTAAAACACCGATAATTGTAGATCCATCATCTTCTGGTTTTTCTGTATTATAAAATTCGACAAAATGAATTAATTCAGCAATCTCTTTTGTTAATCCTCTTTCTCTAATTTCCTCTCTTGTAGCTAGCATTTTACCAACATCAGCAGAAGCTTCATGCATAACCATAAACGACATAAAGATGAATAATCCAATAATTATTCTTTTCATCAAAATCACTCCCTTATAATTTGATTTAATCATCAATTATAAGAAATATCAACATTAAAAGGGCTTGCTTTACACAAAAAAACTTTACTTTATGTTAATTCTTCTTCTAAATTATATGATTCCATTCCAAATAGTTTTAATTTTTTAAAAGTAAATTTAAATAAAATTTTAAATAAAGCAATTACAGGTGTCGCAAGGACCATTCCAATAATTCCAAAGAAATATCCAAAAACTATTAAACCAATAAGCATTGTGACTTGTTGAAGTTTCATGGTTTTTTTCATAACCAGGGGCATTAAGAAATTACCATAAATAACTTGAATTACTATAAAAGCTATTAAAACAATAACACCTGTTTGATAATTTTGACTAAAAGCAATTAAAACAGTTGGCACTCCCCCGATTAATGCCCCAATATAAGGTATAACATTAACTACAGCACAAAATATCGCGAATAATAAAGGAGCCTTTAAACCACCTATTACAAAGCCAACGAAACACATAATAGTTAAAATAACTGTCGCAATAAGTGTCCCTTTAACATAACTATATAATTTATGACCAATAACTTTAAATAATAATTTTAATTCCTCTACATATTTATTAGGAATCAAGTGATAGAAATAATCTCTTGTTTCATTGTAGTGCAAAATAAAGTAGAAACCAACAATTAAACCAATAACAACCTGACCGGCTTTGAATATTATTTTAGTTATTAAATTAATAAACATTCCTGGTAAATTGACAATCACTTCATTTCGGTAATTATTAAACCATTCAAGAATATTTTCTTGATAAACAGTTAAATCAACTTCTGGTATTGCAGGTAACTTACTAAATAACCCTTCTGAATTATTTAAAAAATTACTAATAAGTTTAACTAATTCATTAATTTGATTAAATATTAAAGGAACCATGATTAAAATAAATATTAAGATAAAACTAATTAATAATACATAAACAATAATAGTAGAAGTGATTCGTTTTACACCCTTATCTTCTATTTTTCTTACCAAAGGATTAAGTGTCCACGCTAAAACAATACCAATTAAAACAGGCGAAATAATATTTATAATCTTGAGAATAGTAACTCCTATTCCCCATTCTCTTAAAAGAATTGTTACAATATATATTATAGCAACAACAAAAACTATATATATTATTTTTAATATTTTACTAATTAAATTTAAAGGTAATTTATTTATGATACTACTTTTCATTTTGCTTCAAGTTCTGATGCTAAATCATAGTTCTCCATATCAAATAATTTAAACTTCATTAATATATACTTAATTAAGTTCTTTAATAATGAAACCAATGGAGTGGCAATTACCATCCCAACAATACCAAATAATGAACCAAAGATTAATAAACTAACAATTATTGTTACAGGATGCAATTTCAATGTTTTACTCATAATTAGAGGATGTAAGATATTGCCCTCTAATAATTGAGAAACAACAATAATCATTAATACTAAAATACCTGTAACTGTTCCTTGACTAAATCCGACAATAATAGCAGGAACACCACCAATATATGGACCAATATAAGGAATAATATTAGTTATTCCACAAAATAATCCAAATAAGACTGGGGCTTTTAAACCAGCAAAAGCAAAACCAATCGCATTTATTAAGAAAAGAATTGATGATGAAAATAATGTTCCTTTAACAAAACTATGTAATTTAGAGTTAATTACTTTAAATAGTAATTTAACTTCTTTATAATATTTTTTTGGTATAAAAGAAAATAAATGTTTACTAGCTGAATCAAAGTTAAATAATAAATAGAAACCAACTAAAAGTCCAATTACAAATTGTCCTAAACCTGAAAATAATCCAGTAACAATTTTTACAAATGCATCAGGAACACTTACTACAATGTTTCTGCCATACTCTTCAATTGAAGTAAATACTCCTGTCCTAATTGTTTCAATATCTAAACCTTCAATATTAGCAAATCTGTCTAAGATTTCATTAATTCGATTAGTAATATCTGTAACAAGAGTTGGAATCATTTTAGTTAAATCATTAATTTGATTAGAAATTATTGGTACTAGTGTCCAAAGAATCAATAAGATTCCACTAATCAATACTATATAAACTATGACAGTTGAATAAACCCTTTTCATCCCCTTACTACTTAGCGAGGAAACTAATGGATTTAATAACCAGGCTATTACAAGGCCGATTATAACTGGTGAAATTATTTTAATTATTTTAAAAATAAACTCAAATACTTTCCATTCTTTTAATAAAACAGATACAATAAATACTATCCCAACAATAATTACAACATAAAGTATTTTTAAAATTCTACTCGTTAAAGTTAAAACTTCTTGAACTTCTTCCTTATTTTTATCTTTTTTCATACTCTCACCCTACCTAAATTATACTACATAACTATTTAATATGTAATTATTTATTTAATCTGTCAATTAAAGTTGTTTTACGCATCTCAGAATTATCATTTGAAATACTTTTATTAAGAGCGTTTAAATCCCCAATAATTATTAAACTCTTTTTAGCTCTAGTGATTCCTGTATAAATTAATTTATTATAAAGCATCCTTGAATAATTCATTGTAATTGGAATAATAACATGATTAAATTCACTACCTTGACTTTTATGAATACTAATCGCATAAGCATGTTTAATATTAATTAAATCATCCCTTTTATATGTAACAAAATTACCATCAAAATCAGCCTCTAAAATACATTTATTATCTTTTGGATTAACAGAAATAATTACGCCAATATCACCATTATAAACATTATTATCAGAATCATTTACAAGTTGAATAATTTTATCATTTTCCCGATATATTACATCACCATACTTAATCTCTAATTTAGATTTTTCTTCCGGATTAAAATGACTTTGTAATAATATATTTAAATTATCAATCCCATTTTCACCTTTATACATAGGGGCTAAGACTTGAATATCATCTTCAGTTAAAGATTTATTTAGTGATAAATCACAAATCTGTTTTAATGTATCTTTTATTTGACTAGATTTAACATCAATGAATTTAAAATCATCATTTTTAGAAAAAAATGATTCACCAAGACTTCCCTCTTTTATCTCTTTAGCTAAATAAGGAATATAAGAGTTTTCACTTTGACGATATATTTCTTTTAAAGATACAGTCACAAACATATTTGAATTTATTAAATCACTTAAGATCAGACCAGGTCCAACACTAGGAAGTTGATTTTCATCGCCAACGAATATTATTTGGGTATCATGTTCAACCCCTTTAAGTAAATGATTTAAAAGATATGTATCAACCATACTAGTTTCATCGATAATTATTACTTTGGGATTTCTTTTGTTATGCTCATTATAAGCAAAAGTATCATCATCTTTATTCCACTTTAAATAACGGTGAATCGTACTTGATCCACTTTTAGTTGACTCAGCCATCTTCTTGCTAGCTCTACCTGTCGGGGCTAATAAAACTATTTTTTCATAATCATCTTCAATATACCAATCATTAATGATCCTAAACATTCTAACTAAACCATCAATTATTGTTGTTTTACCAGTTCCGGGTCCACCTGTAATAATACAAACATTATTTTCTAAAGCTGATTTTATTGCTAATTTTTGTTCATCATTATATTTAACTTTTACTTCACTCTCAACATCATTAAGTAATTTATTAAAATTGACTATTTTACTCTTTCTTTTATTATTAATATCTTTTAACACGTCCGCTATATATATTTCCATTTCATAGTTATCAGTTAAGTAATACCTGTCTTCTTCAATAATTAATTCATCTTCATCAATCGATTCTAAAATACTTATAAACTCTTCAGCCTCTAATATAATATTAAAATAATTTTTTAAATAATAATATATTTCTTCTTTATAATTATAAATATCTCCATTAGCAAAAGACATTCTTTTTAATCCTTCAATTATACAAGCCTTTACTCTTAAACTATCATTATATTCATGATTAGTTAAATAAATCTTATCTAATTTATTAAATTCAATCTCCCCAACTAAAGAAT